>JAOPYP010000132.1 GCA_025964635.1 Actinomycetes bacterium
CGGCGCAGTTGACCACGATCTCGGCCTCGATGTCGCCGTCGGTCGTGCGCACCCCGGTCACCACGCGGCCGCCGCGGCCGTCCGCGGTCAGGACCCCGGTGACCCGGGTTCGCTCCCGGATCGTGACCCCGCGGGACCGGGCCCCCCGGGCCAGCGCGTAGGTAAGGTCGGCCGGGTTGGCCTGGCCGTCGCCGGGCAGCCAGATCGCCCCGGCCAGGTCGCCGGCCTCCATGACCGGGTACCGCTCACCGGCCTGCCCGGGGCTGAGCATCTCGGCCTGCAGGCCGAACGCCCCGGCGGCGGCCGCGGTCCGCCGGAGCTGGGTGAGCCGCTCCGGGGTGCGGGCCACGATGAGCCCGCCGCAGCGGCGGAACCCGGCCGACAGCCCGGTCTCCTCCTCCAGCCGGGCGTACAGGTCGGTCGAGTACTGGACCAGGCGGGTGCCGCTCTCGGTGGCCCGCAGCAGGCCGACCAGCCCGGCCGCGTGCCACGTGGTCCCGCAGGTCAGCTGGCCCTGCTCGAGCAGCAGCACATCGGTGCAGCCCCGCTCAGCCAGGTGATACGCCACGCTGGTCCCGATCACCCCGCCCCCGATGATGACGACGCGGTAGCGATCAGCGGCGCCGGCGGCCGCCTCGGCGCGGAGCGGCGATCGGGGGCCGGGGGCTCCGGGGGTAGTGCCCCGGGGAAGCGGAGCGGGGGGCGGCCCCCCCGGGCTAGTCACTGCGGACCGCCTCATCCAGCAAGTGCCCCCAGGCCGGGCTGGTCATCACGGCCGCGGCCGCCTCGAACCGTTCCATGGCCCAGCCCCAGAAGTCGAACTCGATCGGGCTGCTGGCGTGCTGGATCGCTCCCCACAGCGTCCATCCGTACTTGCCTACCAGCCCCAGGATCTGGGCGCGCGCCACCTTATTCCGCAACGAACCGCCGTAGTACTCACTCACGAGAGCCGCGAGGGCGTCCGCGGACAGGCCGCATTCGGCCGCGATGTTGCCGAGCTCGAAACAGGGATCGTTGTTGCCCGAGTACTCGTAGTCGATGAGCCAGAGCTTCTCGCCATCGTCGATGAAGTTCGCGGCGAGCAGGTCGTTGTTGCAGGGCACGGTCCCCGCGTCCCGCACGGCGAGGGCCCGGCGGGCCGCCGTGACCTGCGGCATCAGCTCCGCGTACCCGGGCGGGACCGCGAACCCGTGCCCGGTGGCCACGTCCAGGTAGCGCCGCTGCACCTCGAACATATTGAAATCACCGGCGAACCGCGGCCCGCCGTGGAGCCGGCGGCACGCCTCCGCGACCCTGGGAAGAGTGACCGGGTCGGCGAGGTCTTCGTTGCGGAAAGTTCTTCCGTGGATGTAGCCGAGCACGAGCATGCCGTGCTCGGGGCGGTAGGCGACGACCGGCGCACCCACCCCGGCGGCTGCCGCGGCGACCGAGTTGCGGTGCTCGTGGTCCCGGTTGATCGCCAGCAGATCCCCGGGCGACCAGACCCGGGCCACGAACGTGCCCCGCGGGGTCGTCACCTTGTAGTTCCGGTTGGTGAGCCCGCCGGGCAGCGGCTCCACCGTGCGCGGCGTGGCAGCCAGGCACGGCACCAGGTCAAACAGAGCGTCCATTGCACCGCAGGGTAAAGGCCCGCGGCTCATAAGGTCTAGACGCAATCACGGGCATGTCTCAGTCGTGACCCACTGTGGCAATTGGGTCTAGACAGTAACTTGGCCCGGAATTTACGCTACGCCACAACCTGCGCCCCACCGCAGTGCTCCACCAAGCAGGGGAGGATCCGCCGATGACCAGCACCCCCCACTCCGCCGAGCACGAACGCGATTCCGCTGACCTGGCGCAGTTCGGGTACAAGCAGGAGCTGAAGCGCTCGCTCGGGCTCGGGAGCTCGTTCGCGGTCGCGTTCAGCTACATCTCGCCCTCGACCGGCATCTTCACGCTGTTCGCGCTGGGCCTGACCACGATCGGCGGGGTGTTCATCTGGACCTGGCCGGTGGTGGCGCTGGGCCAGTTCCTGGTCGCGCTGAACTTCGCCGAGGTGTCCAGCCACTACCCGGTGGCCGGCTCGGTGTTCCAGTGGACCAAGTACCTGGCCAGCCGGACGTACTCCTGGTTCACCGGCTGGATCTACCTGTTCGCAGGCATCCTGACCGTCACCGCGGTGGTGGCGACCATCCCGATCGCGCTCATCCCGGCGCTGAACGGGCTGGGCTGGCACAGCCTGAACGCGGCCAGCCTGCATACCCAGCTGGTGGTGGCGCTGATCGTGCTGGTGATCATCACCGTGCTGAACATCTACGGCGTGCGGCTGGTCGCGCTGATCAACAACACCGGGGTGGTGTTCGAGATCCTCGGCATGTTCGTGTTCGCGATCGTGCTGCTGATCTTCCACAACCACCAGGGCTTCAAGGTGGTGACCAACAGCGCCGGCTTGCACGTCGGGCCCAGCTCGTTCCTGGCCGCCATGTTCATGAGCCTGTTCGTGATCTACGGCTTCGACACCGCCTCGACCCTGGCCGAGGAGACCAGGGACCCGCGCCGGGCCGCGCCCAAGGCGGTGCTGTACTCGGTGATCGGCGCGTTCATCATCGGCGGCGTGTTCCTGCTGGGCACGCTGATGGCCATCCCGAACCTGCACACCGCGGTCACGGGGGCGTGGAACCCGGCCACGGTGATCGAGGCCAACTTCCCGTCCGGGCTGGCCACCGTCTACCTGCTGGTCGTCTCGGCGGCCATCTTCGTCTGCTGCCTGTCCATCCTGGCCGCCACCATCCGGCTGTGCTTCGGCATGTCCCGGGATAACCAGCTGCCGTTCTCGGGGCTGTGGTCCAGGGTCTCGCCGACGCTGCACACGCCGGTGTGGGCCTGCATCGTGGTCGCGGCGCTGGCGGCGGTCCCGTTCCTGAAGTACTCGGGGGCCGGGATCATCGCCATCGCCGCGACCGGCATGATCTACCTCAGCTATTTCCTGGGCAACCTGGTGATCATGCGGGCCCGGCTGCGCGGCTGGCCGAAGGTCAGCGCGCCGTTCAGCCTGCATCGGTGGGGCCCGCTGGTGAACATCCTGGCGCTGCTGTACGGCGGGGCGATGCTGGTCAACTTCGCCTGGCCGCGGGTGGCCAGCAACCCGGAGCCCCGGCAGACCGCCGGGCTGCTGAGCTTCGGGATCGGGTTCGTGGACCGCATCCCGATCCTGTGGACCGTGGTCGTGGTCATTACGCTGATCGGCGTGATCTACTACCTGGCCGTCGGGCGGCGCAAGCGGTTCGCCCCGGTGATCGCGCCCGCCGCGGACGACGAGCCGCTGGTGACGGGGGCGGCGGCCCAGCCGGAGACCTGAGCTATTGGCGCAGCGGGAAGACGTGCGGGGGGACAAGCCCGTGGTTCCGGGTAAGCCTGCGTCCGGGCTGCTCTCGCTCACGCCGCCGGTGATCGTCCGGGAACCCGGGACGACCGCGCACGGGCAGATCGAGGAGTGGCTGGCCGACGCGATCGAGGCGGGCCGGCTGGCCCCGGGTGACCGGATGCCCACCGAGCAGGATCTGGCCGAATGGCTCGGGGTCAGCCGGATGACGCTGCGGCACGCGCTGGCCACGCTGGCCCGCCGGGGCCTGGTGGACCGGGCGGTGGGGCGGCACGGCGGCACGTTCGTGGCCCAGGGCAAGCTGGAGCAGGACCGCACCACTCTGGCCGGGTTCTCCGAGCAGTTGCGGCGGCACGGGATGGTTGCGGGCGCGCGGGTGCTGTCCGCGGCGGAACGGCCGGCCCGGCCCGGCGTGGCCGCGGCCCTGCAGATCTCCGCCGGCGACCCGGTCTGCGAGATCCGGCGGGTCCGGCTCGGCGACGGCCGCCCCATCGCGGTCGAGTGCTCGGTTTTCCCCGCCGCGCTGTTTCCCGGGCTGCTCCAGTGCCGCCTGGACGGCTCCCTGTACGAACTGCTGGACGAGAAGTACCAGCAGCGCCCCTGCCGGGCGCGGGAGAGCCTGGAGCCGGTGACCGCCGGGGTGCGCGAGGCCGAGGCGCTGGAGGTCCGTGAGGGCGCCCCGCTGATGCTGGTCGAGCGGATCGCCTACGCGCAGGCGGGCCACCCGGTCGAGTTCGCCCGCGACCTGTTCCGCGGTGACCGGACCCGGATCGTCATGTGGACCAGCGAGCTCACGCATGCCGGGTGAGCCCGGGCCCGTGGGCCCGGGCCCGGCCGCGGAGCCCCGCCTGCTCGCCGTGAGCGACCTGCACGTGGCGTACCCGCAGAACCGCCAGCTGGTCGAGGACCTGCGGCCGCGGTCCGCGGCGGACTGGCTGCTGGTGGCCGGGGACGTGGGGGAACGGCTGCCGGACATCGAGTGGGCGCTGCGCACGCTCAGCGAGCGCTTCGCCCGGGTCGTCTGGGTGCCCGGGAACCACGACCTGTGGACGCACCGGACCGACCCGGTCCAGCTCCGCGGCGAGGAGCGCTACCGGCGCCTGGTCGGGTTCTGCCAGCGGCTGGGCGTGCTCACCCCCGAGGACCCGTACCCGGTCTGGGACGGGCCGGGCGGCCCGGTCCGGATCGTGCCGCTGTTCCTGCTGTACGACTACTCGTTCCGGCCCGACGGCGCGCGGACCAAGGCCGAGGGCCTGGCCCGGGCCTATGAGACCGGCGTGGTCTGCACCGACGAGCGGTGGCTGCACGCCGACCCGTATCCGAGCGTGGAGGACTGGTGCCAGGCGCGGGTCGAGGCGACCCGGGCGCGGCTGGCGGCCCTGCCGCCCGGCCCGCCCGCCGTCCTGGTGAATCACTTCCCGCTGATCAGGGAGCCCACCCGGGTGCTGCGGTACCCCGAGTTCGCGCAGTGGTGCGGCACCACCCGGACCGACGACTGGCACGTCAGGTTCAACGCCGCGGCCGTGGTCTACGGTCACCTGCACATCCCCCGGACCATGTGGCGGGACGGGGTGCCGTTCGTGGAAGTGTCGCTGGGCTACCCGCGGGAGTGGCAGCGCCGGCCCGCCCCGCCCGACCTGCCCCGCCAGGTTCTGCCGCTCAAGTGAACCGGGTGACGTGAACGGTGAGTGTGAGAACGCTCACACTATGCTGCGGACCTGGCCCGGCCGCCGCGCGGCGACCAGCCCCAGTCGGGGGGCTGCCGGTCGAGGCGGGCCGAGAACAGGGCCCAGACGACCTTGCCCGACTCGGCCGGGACGGTCCACCCCCACCGGTCGCTGAGCGCGCTGATGACGTGCAGGCCGCGGCCGCTCTCGGCCAGGTAGTCAGGATCCTTCGGCTCGGGCGGCCGCGGGCTGGGGTCGGCCACCGCGCACAGCACGAACTGGCCGGGCTGGACCAGCCCAAGCCGGACGGGCCAGCGGTGGCGGCCTGTGGCGCCCTGGGATCCGTCCGCGAGCCTGGTGTGGGGCACGGCGTGCCGCAGCGCGTTGGTCAGCAATTCCGACACCACGACCGCCACGTCGTCCCCGCGGTCCGTCACCCCCCAGCGCCGCATGGTGGACAGGCAGAAGTCGCGGGCCGTGCCGACGGACCTCGTGTCCTGGCCCGGCGTGCGCACCGCGAGCCGCGGAAAGCAGGTCCAGTCCGTCGCGGCCAGCCTAGGCGTCCGCTGGCGGGCGCCGCTCGCCGCGGCCGCCATCGCCACGGCAGGGGCGAGCCAATGCCAGCCCGCGTGGCTTAGTGCGGGGCCTGCCAGGCCTAATGGCTGTGCCGTCATTGCCTTCCGAGCGCTCTGTGGTAACCGGGAACGGCCAATATGGGACATCTTGCCCTATGCACGTTACGTTTGCAACGCCTGCTGCACGACCGCCTGCACGTGCATCTGATCTGTTAGGCTGCACAGTGCAGGTGATCATTTACCGCACCCGCGGGGAACCGGCACGCCGTGCGTTTTCCCTCGTCTCCCCTCACATCAGGGAGGAAAGTTGCAGGTCAAGAACGGCATCCCAGCCGGAGAACTCGAGGCCCGCTGGCGGAAATCCACCGCCAGCAACCCGAACGGCAGCTGTGTGGAGGTGGCCGAGCTGCCGGGTGGCACGATCGCGATGCGCAACTCCCGGTTCCCGGCCGGCCCGGCCCTCATCTACACGCGGACCGACATCGCCGCCTTCCTGGCCGCGCTCAAGAACGGCGAGTTCGACGACCTGTGAGACCCCTGCTGGCTGGGGTGAAAGAACGCGAAATTGGGCCCGGGACACCGGGCGGATGCAGTGATATCGTGCTCTGTGTGTTCCGCTTAGTAGTGGTTCACGGTGCTGTTGGCAGATACCACGCGCCCGCAATGGCGCCACTGGGCTGAGCGTCTGACATCGGCCGGGGGGTCGGGAGTGGCTGGTCATCCATTGGGTCGGGAGTGGCATGGAGCCGAGAGCTGAGATGGGATCCATCTATCCGGTCGGCAACACGGCGAACGGGTCACTGACCGGGCCGCGGGCGGGCGCCACCGTCGTACGGATGGTGCTGGGCGCTCAGCTGCGCCGCCTCCGCGAGGCCGCCGGGCTCACCCCGGAGCAGGCCGGATACGAGATCCGCGCGTCGCGGTCCAAGATGAGCCGCCTGGAGCACGGCCGGGTGGGCTTCAAGATCCGCGACGTCGAGGACCTGCTGACCCTCTACGGGGTCACCGATGAGAAGCTGCGCCTCGGCCTGCTCGTGCTGGCCGAGAAGGCTAACGAGCAGGGCTGGTGGACCCAGTACGGCGACATCCTGGCCGACTGGTTCGAGACCTACCTGGGCCTGGAGGCCGCGGCCTCGCTGATCCGGACCTTCGAGCTGCAGTTCGTCCACGGCCTGTTCCAGACCAAGGACTACGCGCGGGCGGTCACGAGGCTTGGCAACCGGGCCGCCCCGGAGGGGGACATCGACCGCCGGGTCAGCCTGCGGATGGCCCGCCAGGACCTGCTCACCAGCCCGCAGCCGCCCCGCGTCTGGTCGGTCATGGACGAGGCGGCGCTGCGCCGCCCGATCGGCGGCCGGGACGTGATGCGCGCCCAGCTGGCCCACCTCCTCGAGGTGGCCACGATGCCCGAGGTCACCCTGCAGGTGGTGCCGTTCCGGCGGGGCGGGCACGCGGCCGCAGGCGGATCGTTCACCGTGCTGCGCTTCGGCGAGCCTGACCTGCCGGACGTGGTCTACATCGAGCAGCTCACCAGCGCGCTGTACCTGGAGCGGCGGTCCGATGTGGACCACTACATGGAGATCATGAACCGGCTCAGCGCTGAGGCCCTCACCCCGCCCGGCACCACGCGCCTGATCAAGGACATCATCAAGGACACCTAGTGCAGCCCCTCACAAGTTCCTGGCTGGTCCCGGGCCTGGGTTGCCGGTTACTGCTGGTACTCGGCGAGGTGGGTGATGGCGGCGGTGTCGAAGGCGGCGGTGGGGTTCCCGGCGCAGTCCCGTGAGGGGCTGCACTAGGGAGCGAGAACAGTAAGCCCGGCTTCTGCGCATTCGTCGTCTTGCCCGGGCATCATTCCGCCGCTTACCGCCATCGCGCCGAGGACGGTGTCCCCCCGCAGGATGAGCGCCGCGCCGGCGCCCGCCAGGATGGGCACCCGCACGGCCCGGTCCAGCTGGGCGAAGAAGGCAGGCGAGGCCTCCTGCATCTGGCGCAGTGCGGCGCCGTCGCGGCGGAAGAGGGCGACGCTGGCCGCTTTGGTCTCGGCGATCTGGGCTGAGAGCGGCGCTGCGCCGTTCATGCGGCCGAGGGCCTGCAGGTGCCCGCCTTCGTCGACGACCGCGACCGTGATCAGTGCAGCTAGCTTGGCGGCGCGCTCGTGTGCGCCGGTGATGACCGTCTGAGCCTCTTGGAGCGTTAGCGGCATCGTGATCCCTTGAGTTATGTGGACAACCGTCCTTGCATGAACAAGCGTATGGTTAGAGACAGTCACAGCACAAGTGCGCGAAGCTAGAATGACCGGGCGATGGACGACACCACCCCGGCAGGTCTCTCTGCTGGCCCTCGCCGCCCCAACGCGCGCGGGCAGGGGGAGCGGCTGCGGGAGGAGATCATTTCCGCCGCCGTGCAGATGCTCGGCGACCTAGCCGACGACGAGGCCTTGTCGCTGCGCGCGGTTGCACGTGCGGTGTCGATATCCCCCACCTCTGTTTACCTGTACTTTCCAGATCGTGACGCGCTCGTCGCGGCGACCATGCAACGCTGCCATGCGGAGATGCTCCGGGCTGCGGATGAGGCCGAGGCCGCACACCAGGACCCTGCTCCCGGCTTGCGCGCACGGATCCTGGCGCAGGCGGCCTGGGTGCAGGAGCATCCCGGCATCTACAAGGTGATGCATGAGAGCAAGGTCGGCATGCCTTTCAAGGAGGTCCTGTTCACGCGCACTACGGCTGCCGTGCAGCGCTGCATGGACGCTGGGGTTGCCTCGCCAGGGGACGCCGCCACCGTCGCACTCGATCTCCGGACGGCCGTCATCGGCATGCTGTCTCTGCGGATCAATGAGCCGGACCTGCCCTGGCCGCCCTTCCCCGAGCAAGCCGATCGATTCCTCTCCAAGCTCGTCGGACTCGCGCCGCTGGCCGGGGAGACGACAGTCTCGCAAGCAAAGTAGCCCCCGCGCGGCCTGCGCCGCGGCGACTTCACCTCCCGCGTGGACCCCGAAACCAGGATCACCGCGTTCACCATCCGGCACGACAAGCGAGCCCGGCCGTACAAGTGGAGTTACGACGCCGACGCCGGGCACGCCCGCTCCCTCGAACGCCACCCCCAGCCCGAACCACAGCCCGCCCTCCCCGAAGCCGCATGACAGCAACGCTCAGTCACCAAGACCCAGTGAGGAACTTGAGAGGGCTGCACTAGGGCAAATCGCCGTGCTCCGTGCCGGGCCCCGCGCATCGCGCGGGGCCCGGCGCCGTTATGCCCGCCTTATGCCGGCATGGGTTTGCCCGGACCGGCCCCGGGCACGTCGCCGGGGCCAGGCAATGAAACAAGCGGTGTGCGGGAGGCGTTATGGTCGCATGGTCCACGCGGTGAACACGCCCGGATACGGGGTGCGCGTGGCGGCGGCAGGCCGGCCCATCGGCCGGCCCTTCGAGCAGGGACGGACATGGTGGCGCAGGAGGCTTTGATCTGGCCGGGCAACAGCTATCCGCTCGGCGCGACCTTCGACGGGGTGGGCACCAACTTCGCCCTGTTCTCCGAGGTGGCCGACCGGGTGGAATTGTGCCTGTTCGACGAGGGGGGGGCCGAGACCCGGATCGCGCTGAACGAGGTGGACGGGTTCGTCTGGCATGGGTACCTGCCCGGCGTGAGCCCCGGCCAGCGCTACGGCTACCGGGTCCATGGCCCGTACAACCCCGCCGCCGGGCAGCGCTGCAACCCGGCCAAGCTGCTGCTCGACCCGTACGCGAAGGCCGTCGACGGCAGCGTGCAATGGGACCAGGCGGTGTTCGCCTACCCGTTCGGGCACCCTGACCAGCGCAACGACGAGGACTCCGCGCCGCACGTGCCCCGCTCCGTGGTGGTCAACCCGTTCTTCAGCTGGGATTCCGACCGGCACCCGCGGACCCCCTACCACGAGACCGTGATCTACGAGACCCACGTGCGGGGCCTGACCAAGCTGCACCCGGAGGTGCCCGAGGCCCAGCGCGGCACCTACCAGGGGCTGGCCCATCCGGCGGTCATCGATCACCTGCAGCGGCTGGGCGTGACCGCGGTCGAGCTGATGCCGGTGCACCAGTTCGTCAGCGACGCGATCCTGGCCGAGCGCGGGCTGGCCAACAACTGGGGCTACAACACGATCGGCTTCTTCGCCCCGCACAATGCCTACGCGGCCAGCGGCACCCGCGGGGAGCAGGTGCAGGAGTTCAAGTCCATGGTCCGGACGCTGCACCAGGCCGGCATCGAGGTCATTCTCGACGTGGTCTACAACCACACGGCCGAGGGCAATCACCTGGGGCCGACCCTGTCCTTCCGGGGCATCGACAACGCCTCCTACTACCGGCTGATGGGCGACGACCCGCAGTTCTACATGGACACCACCGGTACCGGCAACAGCCTCCTGATGCGGCACCCGCACGTGCTGCAGATGATCATGGACTCGCTCCGGTACTGGGTGACCGAGATGCACGTGGACGGCTTCCGCTTCGATCTGGCCGCGGCGCTGGCCCGGCAGTTCCATGAGGTGGACCGGCTGTCCGCGTTCTTCGACATGTGCCAGCAGGACCCGATCGTCTCCCAGGTCAAGCTCATCGCCGAGCCGTGGGACGTCGGCGAGGGTGGCTACCAGGTCGGGAACTTCCCGCCGTTGTGGACGGAGTGGAACGGCAAGTACCGGGACACGGTGCGCGACTTCTGGCGCGGCGAGCACGCCACGCTGCCCGAGTTCGCCTCCCGGCTGACCGGCTCCAGCGACCTGTACCTCAGCGACGGCCGGCGGCCGGTCGCCTCGGTCAACTTCGTCACCGCGCACGACGGCTTCACGCTCGCGGACCTGGTCTCCTACAACCACAAGCACAACGAGGCCAACGGTGAGGGCGGCCGGGACGGCACCGACGACAACCGGTCGTGGAACTGCGGTGCCGAGGGACCTGCGGATGACCCCGCCGTGACCGCCCTGCGTGACCGGCAGAAGCGGAACTTCCTGTCCACCATCCTGCTGTCCCAGGGCATCCCGATGCTGCTGGGCGGGGACGAGATGAGCCGCACCCAGCAGGGCAACAACAACGCGTACTGCCAGGACACCGAGATCTCCTGGGTGCACTGGCCGCCGTCGCCGGACGCGCCGATGCCCGACGGTTACGCAGGCGACCAGGACCTCCTCGACTTCACCGCGAGGCTGATCCGGCTGCGCGCCGACCACCCCGTGTTCCGCCGCCGCCGTTTCTTCCGTGGCCAGGCGGTTCGCGGCAAGAGCGGCGGGCAGGATCAGCTGGGCGACATCGCCTGGTTCACCCCGGCGGGCGAGGAGATGACCGATGACGACTGGGCCGTGGGCTTCGCCAAGTCCCTCACCGTGTTCCTGAACGGCGATGCGATCACCGAGCCCGACCCGCGCGGCGAGCGGACCAAGGACGACTCATTCCTGCTCCTGTTCAACGCGAGCGAGCTGGACCTGGAGTTCACCGTCCCGCCGCAGCGCTACGGGGAGCAGTGGGTGAAGGTCCTGGACACCGCGCTCCCGCTGAGTGCCCTGGCCGACGCGCCCGCCGCCAAGCCGGGCGACGCGGTCGCCATCCCCAGCCGGTCCATGCAGGTCCTCGGGCGTGTCTGAACCTGCTGGCCCGGGGGGGCACTCTGCCTCCCGGGGGGCACCCCTGTACCCCCCATGGCCCGGACCCCCCCGCGATTCGCCGAACTCCACGTACCGCCTCCAGCTCCAGCCGGGTTTCGGATTCGCAGAGGCCGCCGACGCCGCCGGCTACCTGGCTGACCTGGGCGTCACCCACGTGTACCTGTCGCCGATCCTGCAGGCCACGCCCGGCTCGGCGCACGGGTACGACGTGGTCGACCACTCCCGGGTGTCGGCGGACCTGGGGGGGGAGACCGCGTTCCGGGACATGGTGGCCCGGTTCCGCGCCCTCGGGCTGGGCGTGATCGTGGACATCGTGCCCAACCACATGGCCGTCCCCGTGCCCGAGTCGCTCAACCGCCCGCTCTGGTCGGTGCTCCGGGACGGCACCGGGTCACCGTTCGCGGACTGGTTCGACGTGGACCGGGCCGCACAGGACGGCCGGCTGCTCATGCCGGTCCTCGGCGGCCCGGTCAGCGACTGCCTCGGTGACCTGAAGATCGACACCGGCGGCGCCGAGCCGGTGCTCAGGTACGTGGACCACGTGCTGCCGGTGCGGCCCGGCACCGAGGGCCTGCCGCTGCCCGGGCTGCTGGACGCCCAGCACTACCGGCTGGCTGACTGGCACCTGGCGGCGACCGAGCTCAACTGGCGGCGGTTCTTCGACATCAGCTCGCTGATCGCGGTCCGGGTCGAGGATCCCGCGGTGTTCGAGGCCACCCACGAGGTGATCCTCCGCCTGGTGGCCGAGGGCCTTATCGACGGGCTGCGGGTGGACCACCCGGACGGGCTTGCCGACCCGCGCGGCTACCTGCGGCGGCTCGCGGACCGCACCGGCGGCCTCTGGGTGTCCACCGAGAAGATCCTGTCCGGGCCGGAACGGCTGCCCGCCGACTGGCCGTGCGCCGGGACCACCGGGTACGACGCGCTGGGCGTGATCGGCGGCCTGTTCCTCGACCCGGCCGGCGCCGGGCCGCTGACCGCGGCCTACGAGCGCCTCACCGGCGGGCCCGCCCGGTTCGCGGGGGTGGCCGGGGCCGCCAAGCGCGAGGAGGCCGGCCAGGCCCTCGCGGCCGAGGTGTCCCGGCTGGCCCGGCTGGCCGGCGAGGCCGGGCATCCGGATCTGGACGGGCTCAGCGCCGGCGACCGGACCACCGTGCTCACCGAGCTGCTCACCGCCATGCCGGTGTACCGGGCCTACGTGGTCCCCGGCGAGCCCGCGCCGCTGGCCTCGGCCGGGGTCCGGGCCCGGGCCGCCGCGGTGGCCCGGCCCCGGCTG
>JAOPYP010000135.1 GCA_025964635.1 Actinomycetes bacterium
ACGGTCTGGATGACCGCCGCGTGCAGTTGCGGGTTGTGCAGGACCGAGTTGACGTGGTCGGTGAAGTACCAGCGCCAGGAGAAGCCCTGCCACGCGCTCTGCGACTTCCCGTTGTTGAACGAGAACAGGACGGCGAGCCCGATCGGCACCAGCGACCAGATCAGGTACAGCCAGGTGAAGCCCTCCAGGAACCAGGGGTGACCCCACGGGTTGCGGCGGGGGATCAGGCGGGACAGCCCGCCGCGCGGCGTGGTGCCCGGGGGCTCGGTGGCCCGGGCCGGAGCGCTGGTCGCGGTCACGCTGCCTCCCGGGTGGACCGGTTCGTGGCGACCACGTAGTAGACCATCGGTATCAGCAGCACCAGCAGCAGGAGCAGGGACAGCACCGCGCCCTGCCCTTCCAGCCCGGGCGTGCCGAGCTGGCCCTGGATCAGGTTGCCGACCATGGACGTGTTGGCCGCGCCGGACATCAGCTGGTTGGTGAAGTAGTCGCCGACCATCGGCAGCACGGTGATCAGCATGCCGGTCAGGATGGCCTGCCGGGACAGCGGCAGCGTCACCCGGGTGAAGGTCCGGACCCGGTTCAGGCCGAGGTCCCGGCCGGCCTCGATGAGCGCCGGGTCGATCCGGTCCAGCCCCGCGTACAGCACCAGGATCAGGTACGGGATGTAGCCGTAGACCAGGCCCAGCACCACCGTGTACCACTTGCCGCCGAGCCAGTTGATGGGCTGGGAGATCAGCCCCACGGCGGACAGGGCGCGGTTCACGTAGCCGTTGGTCTGGAGCAGGTCGATCCAGGCCAGCATGCGCATCATGAAGCTGATCCAGAACGGCGCGATCAGCAGGATCAGGAACAGCGCCTTGCGGCGGCCGGCGAAGCGAGCCACGAAGTAGGCCGCCGGGTAGGCGATGAGCAGGGACAGCAGCGAGGCGGCCGCCACGTAGAGGATGGTCCGCAGCACGATCGGCCCGGCGAACGAGGACGCGCCGAACAGGTCGTGCCAGACGTTGATGACGTTGGAGGAGCTCCACCCGAACGGGTTCCAGACCGCGATCGGGGACTCGAACAGCCGGTTGAGCTGGCCCATGGCGATGGCCAGCACCGCGTAGAACGGCACGATGAACAGCAGGGTGAGCCAGATGATGCCGGGCAGGGCCAGCGCCACCCAGAAGGCCTTGCTCTGCTTCTCCTGCTTGCGGCGGCCAGCCCGCTGGGTGCCGGCCGGCCCGGTGCCGGTCTGCTGCGTGGCTGAGGCCATGTCCGCCGCCCCCTAGATCCCGTTGCTCACGACGAGCCAGGCCTGCTGCCAGAGGGCATCCGCGTCCACCGGCAGCTGCAGTTCGCCGACGCCGCGCCGGAAGTCGGACGGCAGCACCGCGGTGGATATCAGGCTCTTGGGCAGCAGCTTCTCCTGGACCAGGCGCTGGGGCGTGACCGCGGTGAGCGGCTGCATGTAGCCGTTGAAGCTGATGTTCTCCAGCACGTTCGGCAGGTCGAGCATGTAGTTCAGGAACCGGTGGGCCAGCACCGGGTTGGTCGCCGAGCGGAGCACCGTGTTGGTGTCGTTGGCCACCGGGCCGCGCCCGTTGGTGGGGAACCAGTAGCCGACCGTCTCCACCGGCACGCCCTTGGGCATGTAGTACGGGGCCGCGGCCATGTCGCCGGACCACGCGGTGTGGATCCAGGTCTGGCCGTTCGGGATCTCGGTGTAGTCGTTGTTGTCGATATGCACATCGACCTGGCTGGTCAGCTCCTGCAGGGACCGCCGGGCCAGGGCGATCTGGTTCCGGTCGGTGGTGTTGAGGTCGTAGATCCCGTTCTTCAGCAGCCCCAGGCTGATGCCCTCCCGGTAGTCGTCGAGGATGGCCACCTTGCCCTTGTACTTGGGCTGCCACGGCATGGCCCAGGGATTGCGCATCGCGTACGGGTTCTCGTGCACGAGGTCTTTGCGCCAGGAGATCCCGGTCGTGTAGATCGTGTACGGCGCGGTGTACTGCCAGTGCTGGTCGTAGAACGGGTTGGTGAAGTCCGGCCAGGCCTGGCTGATGTTCGGGATGTAGCTGTGGTTCAGCGGCTGGACCAGCTTGGACTCGATCAGCTGGCCCATCACGTCCACGGTCACGCCCATGAACACGTCGAACGACAGCCCGCTGCGCAGCTTGGACAGGGCCTCGTTCATCGTGTTGAACGTGGTCATCTGGACCTTGCAGTTGTACTTCTTGGCGAAGTGGTTCAGGCAGGCCTGGTTGACGTAGGCGACCCAGTTGTAGATCTGGAGGGTGGCCCCGGTCTCGGGCTGCAGGCCGCTGGCGATCGGCTTGTTGTCATCGAAGATGGGCCAGGTGACCGGGTGGTCATGACGCGGCAGCGGAACCTTGCCCGAGCCCGCGAGGGCGGGTGCGCACGCGTCCAGCAGCGCGCCGCCGGCGACGGCGGCCAGGCCGGCCCCCGCGCTACGGGCCAGGAAGCTGCGGCGGGAGAACAGCGGCGGGCGGGACCCGTCCTTTGGCCAGCCTTCTCGCGGATGCACCAGCTCGCTTCTTCCTCCGGGACTCTGGGCCTGGCCGGGGCCTTAGGCCCTTGCGGGCCTGGCCTCAGGGGCCCTGGCCTGGTGGGGCCGGGCCTTGTCGGGGCCTGGCCTTGGGGGCCTGATGGGTCCTCCGGGGCCGCCCAGCCGGGTGAATCCTGACTGAACGGTCCGTCAACAACAGGTACTACTGCGACAGCATAGGCGTAAGGCCGTCCCGGCAAAAGGGGCACTCAGCAGGCGAAACACGACCGAAACCTTGGCGCCCAGCGTTCGCTCAGCGGGGAGTCAGCTGGTTACCGCCGTCGCGAACGCCGCGAAGTTGGACACCAGCAGGTCAACGTCCGACTCGTCGTGCTGCACCGAGATGAGCCACTGCTCGATCTTGCCCCACGGGGGCAGGAACACGCCTCCGTTGTGCTGGAAGAGCCAGTGCGCGTGACTGTAGCGGTCGTCGATGCCGAGGAAGCCCCGGTAGTTGCGGACCGGCTCCGGGGAGAAGACGACACAGCCCTTGGCCCCGACCGCCACCACGTGGGCATCCAGCCCGGTCCGGGCGATCTCCCGCTCGATGCCGCTGACCGCGCGCTGGCGCAGCGCGTCGATCCGCTGGTACGCCTCGGGGGTGGCCACCTCGGTGAGCATGGCCCGGCAGGCCGCCACCGCGAGCGGGTTGCCATTGAAGGTGCCGACCATCTCGTAGCCGCTGTCCGCGACGTGCGCCATGACCGCGTCCGACCCGCCGACCGCGGCGATGGCCACGCCGCCGCCGATGGCCTTGGCCAGGCACATGATGTCCGGCGTCACCCCGGTCAGCCCGGTGGCGCCGCTGTAGCCCGCGGTCAGCCCGGTCTTGACCTCGTCGAAGGTGAGCAGTGCGCCGTGGGAGTGCAGCAGGTTTTTCAGCCCGGCCAGGAAGCCCGGCTCGGGCTCGATGATGCCCGCGTTCATCATGATCGGCTCGATGATCATCCCGGCGACCTGGCCGGGGTGCTCGTCGAGCAGGCGCCCGACGCTGGCCAGGTCGTTGAACGTGGCCACCAGGGTGAGCTGGATGATCGCCCCGGGGATGCCCGAGCTGGCGGGGGCCTGGGCGGGCCGGTCCGCCGGGCCGGCCTCGCCGGCCTCGGGGGTCACCGACACCTGGACCGAGTCGTGGTGGCCGTGGTAGCAGCCTTCCACCTTGATGATCAGGTCCCGGCCGGTGATCGACCGCATCAGGTGCACGGCGTCCATGGTGGCTTCGGTGCCGGAGTTGGCGAACCGCCACAGCGGCAGGCCGAAACGGCGGGCGAGTTCCTCGCCGACCGCCACCGCGTTCTGGGTCGGCTGGGCGAAGTGCGTGCCGAGGCCGACCTGGCTGTGCACCGCCTCCATGATGGCGGGGTGGGCGTGCCCCGCGAGGGCCGCGCCGTAGCCGCCGTGCAGGTCCACGTACTCGTTGCCGTCCACGTCGTAGATCCTGGAACCCTTGCCGTGGCTGAGCCAGACCGGCTGCGGGACGGTGATCTGCCAGCTGGAGGTCACCCCCCCGGCCAGGCTGTGGCGGGCGCGGTCGGCCATGCGCGCTGACTCCGGCTGCCGCTCGACGAAGATCTTTTCCTGCTGGGCGATGACGCTGGTGAGATCGTCGGAAAGCCGCGGAGGGCTGTCCTGCTGACTCGGCACGGGGCGCTCCTTCACGCTGACTGAACGTTCAGTCTAATTCGTGCGCCGGGGAGGTGGCAAGGGCCGCAGGTGGCCGGGCGCGGGGGTGGTCAGCAGCGGGGCACGGACGTGGTGTACGTCGTCGTGCCCGGGGTGGCCAGGTAGTAGTCCGGCACCCAGTGGCCGTCCCTGAGCTTGTCCCATACTGGTGAGGTGCCGGTCTTCGACCCGGCTTGCTGGCAGGTGACCCAGCCGAGCGCGCCGGCGGGCAGCGCTCCGGCGGCCGGGTAGGAGGCGCCCGGGCCGGTGTGCTCCTTGACCCCGCCCGCGGGCATGACCTGGTAGGGGTAGGTGCAGCGGGGCAGGGGTGCGCTGTAGCCGGTCTTGGACGGCGTGCTGACCCGGTAGTCCGTGACGAAGGTGCCGTCGGTGAGCCTGTCCCACACCGGGGTGGTCCCGAATTGCGAGCCGTGGGCCTGGCAGAGAACGCCCACCGGCGAGCCGGGAGAGTGCGTGCCGGTGACCGGGTACGAAGTGCCCGGGCCGGTCCGGGATTTCAGCGGGTTGTTCCCCGTCGCCAGGTACGGGTGGGCGAGTGTCGCTACCGGTGTGTCGAGGTTGTCGTTGTCGATGTTGATCGTCACGCCGCCGTACGTCTCATCGTGGCCGCCGCGATATTGCTTGGCCCGTTGATGCGCGGCCCACTGCTGGTCAGGGATCCCGGCCCATCCGGCCAGGGCTGAACTCCCGTCGTACCGGGCGATCCAGAGGGCGTCGGGGCGGGCGTAGGAGGCCGACGCGTAGACCCGGGACAGGTCCGGGGCCCCTGAGCTGAGGTTCGCGTAGACGCCGGAAACGTAGCCGAGCCGGTGCAGTTCCCGCGTCCAGCCGGATAGGTACGTGAGCACGGCGGTCCGGCAGGAGGCGTCCGTGGTCGAGTAGTTCTCGATGTCGTTGTAGAAGGCACTGCCGTGCAGCATGCCCAGCGTCTTGCCCTGGGCGGCCGCGTCGTCCGCCGCCGCCGCGCCCTGGCCGGCGGCCTGGGCGGGGATGATCTTCTGGTCGGTGGCCTTGCCTCCGCACGGCGGCTGCAGGCCTTTGTAGACCGGCAGCAGCGACCATCCGAGCGCGGCGGCCTGGGCCGTCCATGTCCGGGTGAGTTCCGGCTGGCTGCACGTCCGGTTGACCCCGCCGACGTAGACGCCGACGGCCCGGTACGGCGAGGCGCCCCAGGCCTGGAGTGAGGCCAGCGGGGGGGCGGTGCAGGTGTCCAGGGCGCCCCCCACGTATCTGGTCGCGGACGACCATGCCGGATAGCTGACCGTGGTGGCTGGCTGGGCATCCGCAGGGGTGGCCCCGGCCAGCAGGGTGAGCGTGGTGGCCCCGCCTGCCAGGGCCATGCTCAGCGGACGTCGTCGCAATCGCGTCATGGCCACCCTCGACTCCGTGGATCAGCCTGCCGGAACGGTACAACGCTGAACCTGGCCAGCGCGAGGGCAGGGCTGATGGTCCCGGAAAAGTGCACGGGATGTTTGGCCAGATACGTTGATCACCGATATGTTGCGGGACATGCGTGATCCGCTTCGCGAACCCACGTTCC
>JAOPYP010000174.1 GCA_025964635.1 Actinomycetes bacterium
GCGGCCGGCTCCGCGGCGGCGGCCTGCTCCGCGCGGAAGGCCGGCGCCGGGCGGGTGCCAGGCGGGGCAGGCCGGGACGACAGGAAGACCAGCGAGCCGTCCGGCAGGAAGGCCGGGCTGTCCTCCCCTTCCGCGGACCGGGTCAGCCGCACCGCGGGGCGCCCGCCCCCGGTGTCCACCCGCCAGATGCTGGGCTTGAACGTCCGCCCGCCGGGGGCGAGCGCCGACACGGTCACGGCCAGCCAGCTGCCGTCCGGGGCGAGCCGCACCCCGGTGAGCCGGGGCAGGGCCAGGTATTCGTGCAGGTCGTGGAATGGGGTCACTGCGCCTTCCCGCCTGGGCTGGGGACGGGCCGCCGGGTTGCGGCGCCCTCCGCGGATGAGCTGACCCCCCCTTGGTGCTGTGCCCCCTGATGCTCTGCCAGCTACTCTGCCAGCTGACAGCGGAGCTCGTGGATCGCTCAGCGCCCTTCAGTGATCATGACTGCCCCGACCGTGGCGTTGGTGGCCTCGTCGATCAGGATGAGGCCCCCGGTCTGCCGGTTGCGGTTGTACGGGTCGAAGAACAGGGGCTGGGTCAGCCGCAGGCTCACCCGCCCCACCTCGTTCAGCCCGAGCCGGTCGGCGTTCTCGTCCCGGTGCAGGGTGT
The DNA here is from genome assembly GCA_025964635.1 of Actinomycetes bacterium. Taxonomy (GTDB): domain Bacteria; phylum Actinomycetota; class Actinomycetes; order Streptosporangiales; family Streptosporangiaceae; genus RYN-230. The sequence continues at coordinate 649 of JAOPYP010000174.1, forward strand.
TCACGTCGAGCCGGTACTGCAGGTCACGGACGATGGCCTTCACCGTCCGGGAGGTGTGCTTGACCACCAGCCGGTCCCGCGCCGCCAGCGGCTTGGTGTCCGACATCCAGCAGACCATGCCCTCGACGTCCTGCGACGCCATCGGCTGGTTGTGCGGGCGGCAGATCATGTCGCCGCGGGAGACGTCCAGGTCGTCCTCGAGCACCAGGGTCACCGACATCGGCGAGTACGCCTCCGGGACCGGGCCGCGGGCGGTGTCGATCCGGGCGATCCTCGTGGTCAGCCCGGACGGCAGGTGCATCACCTCGTCACCGGGCTTGAGCACCCCGCCCGCGACCTGGCCGGCGTACCCGCGGTAGTCGTGCAGCGCCGGGTCGGTGGCCTGGTGCGGCCGGATCACGTACTGGACCGGGAAGCGGACGTCGATCAGGTTGCGGTCCGAGGCGATGTGCACGTGCTCCAGATGGTGCAGCAGCGAGGTCCCGTCGTGCCAGGGCATCTTCTCCGAGCGCTGCACCACGTTGTCGCCGTGCAGGGCGGAGATGGGGATGAAGCTGAGGTCGCCGATCTCCAGCTTCGCCGCGAAGGCGGCGAACTCCTCGCTGATCCGCTCGAAGACGCGCTGGTCGTAGTCGACCAGGTCCATCTTGTTCACCGCCAGCACCAGGTGCGGCACCCGCAGCAGGGTGGTGAGGAACGCGTGCCGCCTGCTCTGCTCGGTCAGCCCGTTCCGCGCATCCACCAGCACGATAGCCAGGTCGGCGGTGGAAGCCCCGGTCACCATGTTGCGGGTGTACTGGATGTGCCCGGGGGTGTCGGCGATGATGAACTTCCGCCGCGGCGTGGCGAAATAGCGGTAGGCCACGTCGATCGTGATGCCCTGCTCCCGCTCGGCGCGCAGGCCGTCGGTGAGCAGCGCCAGGTTCGTGTACTCCTCGCCGCGGGCCCTGCTGGTCTGCTCGACGGCCGCGAGCTGGTCCTCGAAGATCGCCTTCGAGTCATACAGCAGGCGCCCGATCAGGGTGCTCTTGCCGTCATCGACCGAGCCGGCCGTGGCCAGCCGCAGGATGTCCATCGGCCTGCTTCCTTCTGGGGCGAGGACGTCGTACGCCGTGGCCGTCATTAGAAGTATCCCTCCCGCTTGCGGTCTTCCATGGACGCCTCACTGGCCCGGTCGTCCGCACGGGTCTGGCCCCGCTCGGTGATCCGGGTGGCCGCGATCTCGGCGATCACGTCGGACACCGTCGTCGCGCTGGATTCCACGGCCCCGGTGACGGGAATGTCCCCGACGGTGCGGTAGCGGACGGTCGCTTCGAACACCTGCTCGTCATCGGCTGGATGAGTGAACTCGCTCTCGGCGAGCAGGATGCCGTCCCGCTCGAATACCCGGCGCTGGTGCGCGTAGTAGATGGACGGGATCTCCAGCTTCTCCCGGGCGATGTACTGCCAGACGTCCAGCTCGGTCCAGTTGGACAGCGGGAAGACGCGGATGTGCTCGCCGATCCGGATCCGGGTGTTGTAGATGCTCCACAGCTCGGGACGCTGGTTCTTCGGATCCCACTGGCCGAACTCGTCGCGGAAGGAGAAGACCCGCTCCTTGGCCCGGGCCTTTTCCTCGTCCCGGCGGCCGCCGCCGAACACCGCGTCGAAGCGGTTCTCCTCGATCGCGTCGAGCAGCGTGGTGGTCTGCAGCCGGTTGCGGCTGGCCCGGCGGCCGGTCTCCTCGGCCACCCGGCCCGCGTCGATGGAGTCCTGGACGGACGCCACCACCAGCTTGACCCCGATCTCGGCCACCCGGCGGTCCCGGTAGTCGATCACCTCGGGGAAGTTGTGCCCCGTGTCCACGTGCATGACCGGGAACGGGATCCTGGCCGGCCAGAACGCCCGCTCGGCCAGGGCCAGCATGACGATCGAGTCCTTGCCACCCGAGAAGAGAAGGACCGGCCGCTCGAACTCGGCGGCTACCTCACGCATGATGTGGATGGACTCCGCCTCGAGCACTTCAAGCTGCGAGAGCGAATAGTCAGAACGCACGGCCACAAGCAGACTCCGGTCGTCGGGCACGGACGGGATCAGGTCACGCTCCCCGGCGGGAGCGTTACTGCGTAGCTGAACAACCAGCCACGCGCAGACCATCCAGCAGTACGGGTGCAAGCCCCGCTGAGCAGATAAGGATATCCGGCAGGGAAGGATCCGCCTGGTTGTAGGCCAGTTTCGAGCCGTCCAGGCGCGACGCGTGCAGCCCCGCCGCCTGGGCCACCGCCACCGGCGCCGCCGAATCCCACTCGTACTGGCCGCCACTGTGCACGTAGGCATCGGCGGCCCCCCGGACCACTTCGGCTGCCTTCGCCCCGGCCGAGCCCAGGGGGATCAGCGTCAGCTCGATCTGCTGGGCCAGCCGGTCGAGGAGGGCAGGCGGCCTGGTCCGGCTGACCAGGACACGGACCGGGCGGCCCGGGGACATGGCGGGCGGCCCGGGCGTCGGCTCGGCGGTGCTCAGCACCGTGCCCTGGGCGGGCAGGGCGACCGCGCCCGCGGTCAGCTCCCCCCGTTCCCACAACGCCACGTGCACGGCCCAGTCGGTCCGGCCGGGCTCCCCGAATTCCCTGGTCCCGTCCAGCGGGTCCACGATCCATACCCGGTCCGCCGCCAGCCGGGCGGGGTCGTCGCGGCCTTCCTCGGACAGCACCGCGTCCCCGGGGCGCCGCTGGCTGAGCTCGGCGGCGAGAAATTCGTGGGACATCTGGTCGCCTGCCTTGCGCAGCGCGTCAGGCTCGCCACCCCCGGCTCGCAGGGCGAGCAGCAGGCGGCCAGCTTCGCTGGCCAGGTCCCGGGCCAGGCGGTCATCGTCGGTGGTCATCAGGCAGGCGCCCCTTCTCAGGCGGGGTGAGCCTCACAGGCTAGTAGGCACCGTGCCCCCGGACGACCGCGGACCAGGTTTTCCACAGGATCTGCAGGTCCAGGGCCAGCGACCAGTTCTCCACGTAGCGCAGGTCGAGCCGGACCGCTTCGTCCCAGGGCAGGTCGGATCGCCCGTTGACCTGCCACAGGCCGGTGATGCCCGGCTTGACCACGAGCCGGCGCCGCATGTGGTCGCCGTACTTGGCCGCCTCGGTGGGCAGCGCGGGCCGGGGGCCGACCAGGGACATGTCCCCGAGCACCACGTTGAACAGCTGCGGGAGCTCATCGAGGGAGTACCGGCGCAGCCAGCCCCCCGCCGTGGTGACCCGCGGGTCCCTGCGCATCTTGAACAGCGCGCCGTCGGACTCGTTGAGGGCCGACAGTTCGGCTCTGCGCTGCTCCGCGTCCACCACCATGGTGCGGAACTTCCACACCGGGAACGTGTGACCGCCCTTGCCCACCCTGGTCTGCCGGAAGAAGACGGGCCCGTGGTCACCGAGCCGGATGGCCAGCATGATCCCCGCGAACAGCGGCATCAGCAGGATGAGCACCGACAGCGCGACCGCCTTGTCGAACACGCCCTTGAGCACCTGCTTGCCGCCGGCCAGTTCCGGGTGGTCCACGTGCAGCAGCGGCAGCCCGGCGACCGGGCGGATGGTGGTCCGCGGCCCGGCCACGTCGAGCAGGGCGGCCGCGACACACATGTCGGTGCCGGTCTTCTCCAGGTCCCAGGCCAGCTCGCGGAGCCGGATGCCGTTCATCTCCGGGCAGGCGAGCACGGCGACAGTGTCCGCGCCGAGGTAGCCGACGGCCGTGGTCACGTTGGTAAGGCCGCCGAGCACGGGGACGCCGGCGATCTCGCCGAGCATGGTGCCGCCGGCCAGGCACGCCCCGACCACCGACAGGCCGTGGTAGGTGCCCCGCCGCAGCTCCCCGATCAGGTCGGCCACCGCGGGGGCGTGACCCACCGCCACGACCCGGCGCATGCAGGCGCCCCGGCTGCGCATCCGGTGCAGCCGCCTGCGCAGCTGGTGCCTCACGACCAGGTCGAACAGGGTGGCGCAGGGCAGCGCGATGACCATGTAACCGCGCGCGACCTCGAACTTCACCGCGTAAGAGGCGATGGCCACCATGGCCGTGAGGCTCACCGCGCCGTTCAGCATCCGGCGGAACTCGTCGGAGCCGACGCCGATGAAGCGGGGGTCATAGCCGCCGGCCAGGCCCACCGACAGGACCCAGAGCAGCGGGAGCAGCCCGGTGAACGCGAGGTAGATGGCCGGCCGGTAGCCCGGGTCGTCGAAGCGGACCTCGTAGGCGAGCACGCTCGCGGCCAGGGCGCAGGCACCGTCAGCCACACCAACCCGGCGCAGGTAGGCCCCGGTCCAGGCCGCCGATTCCGGCGAGCCCAGCCGTGCGCGACTGCGCCGCACACCACTGACGGCCGTATTACCCGACACGCGCCCCACCGTCCTTGTTGACGTCCCGCCTGTACCCCCCCGGGCACACAACGGAAGACGTCTAGCCAAACTGGATGGTTGACGCTTTCTTCAACACTGGCCACCTAATTTCATGACAGCCAGGGGTTCGTGACCATCGCGATACTCCGGGTGATTCGTTACCCGGCGGCGCCGGCCTCGCCTAGGCGCGGCTGCTCTCGTCCCGCAGCCACGTCGAGTACTGGTTCCGCCGCACTTCGCGGCGGGCGCGGCGCCGGGCCAGCATGGCGACGGCGAGGAACAGCGCCACCCGTGGCGCCAGCCTCGGCTCCGCGCGGACCAGGGCCAGCAGGTCGCGCGGCCGGGTCCGGGCCGAGGTCCCGGGGCCGCCCTCGGCCTGCTCCACCTGGTTCACGCCCATGGCGGCGCGGACCCGGCGGCGCAGCAGGTCGCCGGCGGTCCGCGGGACGTGCACGACGACCCGGGCCCCGGGCACGATGACCCGCTCGTCCGGCCTGAAGACCAGGGACGCGGCGAGGTCGTCGGCGAGCAGTGGCGGCAGGCCGGCGACGCGTGCGTGGCCCGCCCCGCTGAGCGCGATGACCCCGCGGCCGAACAGCCCGCTGCGCACCTCGGGCAGCCGCGCCCACACGTCGTAGTACCAGCGGACCAGCCAGGAGGCGCCGGCCAGGGCCAGCACCCGTTCCGGGGCCGCCGCGAGCGCGCCGGGCCGGGCCAGGGCGCCGGCCAGGGCGCGGACGTCCTCGGAGCCCAGTTCCACGTCCGCGTCCACGTAGATCCGGGGGAAGCCCGTGGCGGCCTGATCGCCGGCCAGCAGGGCTTCGCGCTTGGAGGGCACCGGGATGGACAGCACCCGGACTCCCGGCCCGTAACGGCCCGCGATCTGCGCCGTGTCGTCGCGGCAGCCGTTGGCCACCACGATCACCTCGAGCCCCTCCCGGGGCGGGCCGGAGGTGAGCTGCCCGAGCAGCCGGCCAATCACCGCCGCCTCGTCATGGGCCGGAACCACCACGCTGATCACGCCAGGCAGTATGCCCGAATCATGACCAGGCCGGCGGAGTTCCGGGCCGAGCGGCCGGGGCCGGCCGGCCGGGGGAGCCCATCCGGCGCGGCGCCGCTGTCACCGGCCGGCCCGCCCTGCGCGTCATATCGGTAGCCTGGCGGATCCCGGGCCAAGCTCGCGCCGCAGCGGATGACGGAAAAAAGGTGACAGTATGCCGGTAGCCGGCCGGACACCGGACGTGATCGTGGGCATCTGCTTTCACGGCATCGGCCCGCCCCCAGCGGGCCTGGAGCCGGAGGCGCACGACTATTTCGTCAGCGCAGACCTGTTCCTCGGCGTGCTGGACGAGGCGGCGCGCCAGCCGGCGGTCCAGCTGAGCTTCGATGACGGCTACGCGTCCGACGTGGAGGTGGCCCTGCCGGCGGTCGCCGATCGTGGCCTGACGGCCACCTTCTTCCCGCTGGCGGGGATGCTGGGCCGGCCGGGCTATCTCGATGCGGGCGGCGTCCGGGCGCTGTCTGCCGCCGGGATGGGGGTCGGCACGCACGGCATGAGTCACCGGTCCTGGCGCGGGCTGGACGCCGGGTCCGAGCACGAGGAACTCGCCGTGGCCAGGTCGCTGATCGGCGCGGCGGCGGGCGCTCCGGTCTCCGCCGCAGCCTGCCCGTTCGGCAGTTACGATCGCCGGGTGCTCGGGGCACTGCGCCGCCACGGGTACACGCAGGTGTTCACCAGCGACCGGCGGCGGGCCCGGGCGGGCGCCTGGCTGCAGCCCCGCTACAGCGTCAGGCGCGGTGACACGCTGGAGACCGTGCGGGAGACCATCCTGGCGCCGCCGCCCCTGGCCGAGCGATTCCGCTGCGTGGCCGCCTCCCAGGTCAAGGCATGGCGATGAAGCCCACGGTGCTGATCGGCTTTGCCGACGCGCTGGCCGCGATCGAGTCGGCCTGGTGCCTCGCCGACCACGGATTCGAGGTCTGCGCGTTCACCAGGTCCGGCACCCGCCCGGCCCTGGGGCGGAGCGGGCTGGTCCGGGTGCTGCCGATCACCGCGCCCGAGCAGGATGCCAGCCGGTCCGTCGCTGAGCTCAGCACGCTGATCCGTGACCTGAGGCCCGCCGCGGTCCTGCCCCTTGACGACCACGCCGTGTGGCTGACTGACCAGTACGCGCAGCAGCCGGTGGCGGACCAGCCCGTGATCGCCGGGCCTACCGGCAAGCTCGCGGCGATCGCGCTGGACAAGCGCGAGCAACTGCTCCTTGCCGCCACGGCCGGCTTCGCGGTCCCCGATTCCGCCGACGCCGCGACGGGGCCACCGCCTGGCGGCGGGCCGTGGATGGTGAAACCGGCGCTGGCCGTGGAGTTGCGCGACGGCAGGCTGCGCCGCCCGGCCGGCCGGATGGCGACCACGCCGTCGCAGGTACGCGAGGCCGCGGCGGCGATCGGCGGCCCGGCCATCGCGCAGCCCATGATCCAGGGCACCGGCGAAGGGGTGTTCGGGATCGCCACCGCCGCCGGCATCGCCGCGGTGAGCGCGCACCAGCGGGTCAGGATGATGAACCCGCGCGGCTCAGGCTCCAGCGCGTGCAAGTCGGTCCCGCTGGCCGCCGACCTGAAGGATCCGGTCGGTGAGTTCCTCGCGGGCTGCGAGTGGCGGGGGCTGTTCATGGTGGAGATGCTCCGGGACGCGGCCGGGCGGCCCTGGTTCATGGAACTGAACGGGCGGACCTGGGGAAGCATGGCGCTGGCCCGCCGCCGCGGGCTCGGCTACCCGGGCTGGGCGGTGCGGGCCGCACTCGACCCGGAGTTCGCGCCGCCCTACCCGGGCCTGGCTGAGGTCCAGGCCCCGCACGTGACCGTCCGCCATCTGGGCCGGGAGATCGTCCACCTGGGGATGGTGCTGGCCCGTGGCGGCGCGCCCCGGATCGCGACGGTCCGCGATGTGCTTATCCCGCATCGCGGGGAACGCTGGTACAACTGGCGGCCCGGCGAGCCCGCCGTGTTCGCGGCCGACACCTGGAACACGGTCCGTGGCCAGCTCCGCAGCCGGAAGCCCGGCGGGAAAGGATGAGCCGGATACGCCGGGTGCCGCCGGGTGGCGGCAGGCCGCCGGTCAGGGCCGTCGCCCACGTGCACTCGGAATGGTCAGACGACGGATCGTGGCCGCTGAGCCGGATCGCGGGCACCTTCGCCCGGCGCGGCTGCCAGGTCGTGCTGATGTCCGAGCACAGCCGCGGGTTCACCGCGGCGAAGTGGGACGACTACCGCCAGGCCTGCGCGGACGCGAGCACGGACCAGGTGCGGCTGGTGCCGGGGATCGAGTACGGGGACGCGGACGACGTGGTGCACATCCCGGTCTGGGGGCATGTGCCCTTCTTCGGGGACGCACCGCCGATCGGTGACCTGCTGAAGCAGGCGGACGCGGCGGGCGGCACCGCGGTCTGGGCGCATCCCTGGCGGCGGGCGGCCTGGCAGCGGTGCGAGCCGTCCTGGTGGGAGTACCTGGGAGCGGTCGAGGTCTGGAACCGGAAGTACGACGGCATCGCCCCGAACCGCGATTCGCTCGCGCTGGCGCGCCAGCATGCGGCCGCCCAGTTCGTGGCGCTGGACCTGCACACCCGCCGCCAGCTGTTCCCGCTGTCGCTGAGCCTGGCGGTGCCAGGCCCGGCCGCCAGCGGCCGGGCGGTGCCTGACTGCGATGAGGTCTACGCCGCGCTGCACGACGGCGGCTTCGCCGCCCGGGCGTTCGGGATCGCCCTGGACCAGCTGACCACCGGGCCGGCCGCGCTGGCCCTCCGGCTGCTGGAGGGCGCCCGCGGGACAGCGGCCCGCATGCTGCGCTAGCGGCGGACCGGGTGAATGTCCGGCGTGGCCCGGGCGGCGTCGCCAGCGAGGCCGGGTGGCCGGTGCACGGTCCCCGGGGCAGGGCTGCCCCGGCGGATGTGCAGCACCCCCGCGGCCCGGCTGCCCTCCGCCTGGCCGATCACATGAGCCAGGATCCGGAGGTAACTCCCCCGGCGGGCCGAACCGCGGAGGCAGTCGACCGCGTGGACGGCCAGCCATCCCGACGTCTTGACCACGTCCCGCCACGACTCCGCGGGCAGCAGCCCGACCGCCTGGTAGCGGGCGAGCAGGTGGGCCCGGCCCCGGCCGTAGCCACGCCACTGCTGGAGCAGCGAGCGCAGGTCGGGCCGGTGCCGGTAGGCCACGACCGCGTCGGGTGCGTAGCCGAGCTGGTAGCCGGCGAGCTGGAGCCGCCAGAACAGGTCGGTCTCCTCGGCGGCCCCCCCGAAAGAGTCATCGAAGCCGCCAACCTCCTCGTACGCCTCGCGCCACACCCCGCAGTTCGCCCCGACCGGGGCCGGCAGCAAGCCGAACGGGCACGGCAGGTCCCCGGGCGTGGCCCGCGGCCGCCACGCGAGCACGGGCGGCGCGTTCAGTGATTCCTCGTCGAGGTGGCCGCCGACCGCCGGCCAGCGGTCCAGTGCGGCCTCCATCCGCTCGACCCAGTCATCGGCGACGATGTCGTCGGCATCGCAGAAGAGCAGAAGCCGGCCGCGCGCGGCGCGGGCCGCGGCCGCCAGCGCCCCGGCCCGGCCCGGGGCTTCCCGTGAGTCCACGATCCGCAGCGGAACCGGGGCCTGCGCGGCGCGGACGGCGCGGACGCTCTCGTCCGTGGATCCGTTGTCGCTGACGATGATCTCCCAGCGTCCCTGGTAGGTCTGCCGGCCGAGAGCGTCCAGCTGCGCGGGCAGATACGGCATTCCGTTGCGGACCGGGACCAGTACGCTGACCCCGGGCTCGGCCGGCCGCAGGGCGCCCAGCGCCCCGTCCCGCCCCGGACGCGCAGCGGTTCCATCGCCATCTGCTGTCACGGCATCCTCCGTCACGTCGGTCAGCTGTCGCGTCCCCGGGAACTCGCACTACACGTATAGACGCGCGGGGCCGATGGACCGTGTACGCCCGCAAGCCGCCGTATCCGGCACGGTCACCCCCTGCGCGGTATCCGCGGACCGGCCCGGATCCGGCCAGGCCAGGGTCTAGGCTATGTCCCCGCCGGCCGTCTATATGCGGCAAATCATGCTGGTTGCCACGACGCGTGAACCATGCCGTTCGGTAGGGCGTCGACCTTACGTCTCCCTGGTGGTGGGACGGATCAGCTACGGAGGAGGGGGACGGCGCGTGGGTGAGCTCAATGCGCTGCGCCAGCGCCTGGTGGACGGGCCGGACTCGCTCGGCGAGCGTAACCGGCTCCGGCGCTGGGAATGGCTGCACGACACGTTTCCTGGCATCCGTTCGATGTCGGTCATCGATCTCGGCGGGACAGCCGAGGCGTGGCTCCGGGCACCCCTGCAGCCAGCCTCGGTGCATGTGGTCAACCTGGAAGCGCAGCCCTCAGATACCCCGGACTGGCTGACCGCGGAGCAGGGTGACGCCTGCGCGCTGCCCGGCAGCCTGGATGGCGCCTCGTACGACCTCGTCTTCTCCAACTCGGTCATCGAGCACGTCGGCGGGCACGCACAGCGGCTCAGGTTCGCCGGCGAGGTGCACAGGCTGGCCGCGCGGCACTGGATCCAGACGCCATACCGGTACTTCCCGATCGAGCCGCACTGGCTTTTCCCGGGATTCCAGTTCCTGCCGGTCACCGTGCGGGCCGAGATCTCCCGGCGCTGGCCGCTGGTGCACACGCCGTCAGGCAGTCACGAGGACGGGGTCCAGGCCGCCCTGGGCGTCGAACTGCTCAGCCGTACCGAGATGGCGTCCTACTTTCCCGGCTCCACGCTGCGCTTCGAGCGCGCCATGGGGGCGGTCAAGGCGCTGATCGCGGTGAAAACCGCCTAGCGCCAGGCGTTCCTGGGGCCGTCCGGCCACCACATCGCCAGGCCGGGAACAGCGCGGCCAGCGTTCAGGACCCAACGAGGGGATGGAGCAGGGATGCCGACCGGACCGCTCGCCGGGCAGGCCAGCCGGGGGCAGGCCGCTGCCGAAGGCCATCCCGCCGGGGTGTCCATCGTCATCGTGACCTACCGGAACGAGGCCGACATCGGCGCCTGCCTGAGGGCTGTCGGCCGGGCGGCACCCAGCATCCCGGTGGAAGCGATCGTCGTCGACAACGCGTCAGGTGATGGCACCGCGGCGGCGGCGCGCGCCGTGGCCGGCGTGAAGGTCATCGACCGGGAGACCAATGGCGGGTTCGCGGCCGGGTGTGCCACCGGCGCGGAGGCGGCCACAGGCAGCTGGCTGCTCTTCCTCAACCCGGACACGATCATCGCGCCGGACGCCCTCGAGGCACTGCTCGACTGCGCCACGGAGCATCCCGCGAGCGGCATCGTCGGCGGCCGCTTCGTCCATCCCGACGGGACCAGCGACCCTCGCTCGTTCTGGGGCAGGCCCAGCCCCTGGTCCGCGCTCTGCTTCGCGCTCGGGCTGACCAGCCTGCTCCCGGGTCACCGGTTCTTCGACCCGGAAGCGCCCCAGCCATGGTCCGGTGACCCGGCTCAGGAGCGTGCCGTGCCCGTGATCAGCGGGGCGTTCATGCTCGTGCGGCGGGAGTTGTGGGACACGCTCGGCGGCTTCGACCCGGTGTTCTTCCTCTACGGCGAGGACGCCGATTTCTGCCTCCGCGCCGCGGCCGCCGGGTTCCGCCCCATGGTCACCGCGCGGGCGGTCTGCCAGCACGCGGGCGGCCGGTCCTCCACCAGCGCGGGAAAGCTGGTCCTGCTGTTCACCGGCAAGTGCACGCTGGTCCGCCGGCACTTCCCCGGCTGGCTGCGCACCGCGGGCATCGGCTTCCTGCTGGGCGGCGTGCTGCTGCGCGCCACGGCGAGCCGGATCACCGGGACCGCCCCGGCCACCCGGCAGGCCAGGCCGACCGCACGGGGAGAAGACTGGCGGGCCCTCTGGGCCGCCCGGGCTGAATGGCGCCGCGGTTGGACCGCCTAGCGCATGGCCGTAGGCCCTCACATGGCTGAGCGGCCAGCCGGCGGCGCCCCGGGGAGGGGCACCGTTCAGGGACGCCAGCACGGCCGCCCTCCCACCGCCGCGGGCGCTGCGCTGGGCGCGATCATGCGCGCGGTGTTCTGGCTGCTCGGCACCGTGGTCGCCGCACGCCGCGGCACGCTGGTCCTCGGCATCATCGCCGGCCGGGTCTTCGCCCCGAGGGAGTTCGGCGCGGTGGCCGCGGCGCTCGCGGTGGTGCTGGCCTTCCGCAGCCTCGGTGAGTTCGGTGCCAGCCGCGCCCTGGAGCGGTACGAGGGCGATCCGCGCGAGATCGCGTCCGCGGTCATGACGATCTCCGTCGTCTCTGGCGCGGCGCTGGCCGTGGCCTGCTTCACCGCGTCCGGGCACCTGGCGGCCGCCGCGGGCACGCCGGCCGCGGCGCCGCTGATCCGGGTCCTGGCCTTCGACATCCTGATCGGCGGCCTGGTCGCCGCGCCCGCGGCCATGCTCCGGCTGCATCCGCGGGGAATCCGGCGGTCCATCGCCGACCAGTCCGGTAACTGGCTCGGGGTCGGGCTGACCTGCTGGCTCGCGGTCAGCGGGTACGGCATGCCCAGCTTCGGCATCGGCCTGCTGGCCGGGGCCCTCCTCCGCGCCGCGATGATTGTCGTGTTCGCGCCCACCTCGCTGCGGATGGGCCTGGGCCGGGGCCACATGAGGACCCTGGCCCGGTCCGCGCTGCCCCTGGCGGGCTCGGGCCTGGCCATGTTCGCGCTGGCCAACGCCGACCAGCTGATCATCGGCCACCTCAGGGGCGCCGCGTCGCTCGGCTGTTACGCCCTGGCCGTCAGCCTGGCCAGCTGGCCGCTCACCCTCCTGGCGGAGCCGGTGCTGCGGGCGGCGCCCGGGTCGTTCGCCCGCCTGCGGACCAGCCCGCAGCTGCAGGGCTCGGCGTACCTGTCGTCCACCGCGCTGATCGCCAGCCTTACCCTGCCCGCCGGGTTCCTGCTGAGCGCCGTGGCCGTGCCGCTGGTTCACCTGGCCTACGGCCCGGCGTGGGCCCCGGCGGCGATCGCGCTCGAATGGCTGGGCCCGCTCGTCGCCTTGCGCCTGCTCTGCGAGCTGACGAGCGACTACCTCACCGAGTTCAAGTCGGCCGTGTCCTCGCTCGTCTTCCAGCTGGTCTGGCTGGCCGCGATGATCCCGTCGGTGCTGATCTGGACCTGGGCCGACGGGATCGCGGGCGCGGCGATAGCCCAGGTGGTGATCGCCGGGGCCCGGCTGCTGCCGTGGTACCTCGTCGAGACCAGGTGGCTCAGCCGGGGCCGCGGCCAGCTGACCCGCATCGTCATCCCGCTGGCCGCCGGGCTCACGGTCGGTTTCGTGGTCATCTGGCTGCGCCGGGTGGTGCCGGATGACGGGGCGGATCTCGGGCTCGGCGGGGCGGCCGGCCTCACCGTGATGGGCCTGCTGGTCTACCGGATGCGCTCGGTGCTGGCCGCGGTGCGGCGGACCGCCGCCGTGACGACCGCGTGGTCCTTCGCGCGGGCCGCGAGCCCGGTGCTCGAGGCGGTCATCGAATCGCCCGGGCGCCCCATATGGTCGGGCGGGCCCCAGCGCACCCAGATTCTCACCCCGCTGCCTGCCCTGGTGCCGGCCGGCGAGGCCGCCGAGGCCGGCCAGGCGGGCCTCGGCCGTAAGGTCCGCGCCGGAGCCCGCTGGAGCATGGTGAACACGCTCGTGCTCCGGGCGGCCAATTTCGTGGTCGGCGTGGTCCTGGCGCGGACCGTCTTCGGCCCGCACGCATGGGGTCTGTACGCGATCTCACAGCTGGTGCTCTCGGTGCTGCTCAGCGCCAACGAGATGGGAGTCAGCCTGGCCGTGGTGCGATGGGAGGGGGATGTGCGCGGGATAGCCCGCACCGCGCTCACCCTGTCCCTCGCCTCAAGCTCGGCGCTGTGCGCGGCGCTCTTCCTGGCCGCGCCCTGGATAGCGAACCTGCTGGGCTCGCCCGGCGCGACCAGCCTGGTCCGGCTGCTGTCCTTCTGCGTGATCATCGACGGTTTCGTCTGCGTGCCGTTCAGCCTGATCAACCGGGAGTTCATGCAAGGGCGCCGGATGCTGGTCGAAGCGATCGGCTTCGTGGTGACCACGGCGATCACGCTGATGCTGGCCTTCTCCGGTCTCGGCGCGATCAGCTTCGCCTGGGGAAACCTGATCGGCAACATCGTCACCCTGGTCGGCGCGACCATCGCCGCGCCGTTCATCGTGTTTCCCGGCTGGGCACGCCGCCAGGCACGTGAGCTGCTCCAGTTCGGCCTGCCCCTGGCCGGGGCCAGCCTGCTCGTGCTCGGCACCCTCAACGTCGACTCCGCGATCGTGAGCGCCACCCTCGGGCCGGCCGCGCTCGGCTTCTACCAGCTGGCGTTCAACATCTCCAGCTGGCCGGTGCAGAGCATCTCCGCCGCCGCCCGGCGGGTGTCGTTCGCGGGTTTCTCCCGGCTGGCCGGCTCACGCGAGATGCTCGCCGATGGTTTCACCCGGGCGGCGGCCGTCCTGGTGGCGCTGGCCATCCCCGCCTGCGTGCTGCTTATCACCCTGGCTGAGCCGTTGATCAGGACCATTTACGGCGCGCGCTGGACTCCCGCCGCGCCCTCGCTGAGCCTGCTCGGGGTCCTGGGCCTGCTGCGGGTGTTCTACGAGCTCGCCTACGACGGCCTGGCCGCCGCGGACCGCCGGCCCACGTTGCTGGTCGTGCAGGGCCTGTGGCTGGTGGTGCTCATCCCGGTGCTGCTGGTGGGGGCGCAGACCCGCGGTATCACCGGGGTGAGCGCCGGGCATGTGGCGGTCGCGGTGCTGGTCGTCGGGCCGGCCTTCCTGTGGGCGCTGCGGCGCATCGGCATCACGGTCGGGGCCCTGCTGGCCCGCTGCCTGCGGCCGATCATCGGCGGCATCCTGATGGCTGTCGTCTCGCTGGCCATGATCCATTTCGCCGGATCTGGCGTCGTGGGGCTGGCCGCGGCCATCGCCGCGGCCAGCGTGGTCTACGTGCCGCTGATCCTGCCGATGCGCCGGATGATCAAGCCGCCCGCGGCGGAGACCGCCGAGCTCGCCCGGGCGCGCGCGGCATGAGGACCGCCCGTTCCTGACTAACGAGAGTGAATGGAGCACCATGCAGATCAGCCAGGCCCGCGGCTCAGCCCGGTCCGCTGCCAAGTTCGCGCTGGGCCCGGTGATGCGGGGAAACAGCCTCGTGGTGTTCGAGGCCCGCAACAAGGTGGTCCGCGGCCGGGCCGGCCGGGCCATGCGCCGGTTCGAGGATGCCGAGGTCGCCCGCCTGACGCGGCAACTCGGCGAGCTGCCCACGGCGCGGGTGGCCACGGTGATCACGACCTACCGCCGCCCGGAAATCGTCCAGCGGGCGATCCAGTCAGCGCTGGCCCAGACCATCCGCGATCAGGTCATCATGGTGGTGGACGATGCCGGCGGCCTTCCCGACCTCCCCGATGACCCCCGCGTATCCGGCGTCTCGCTCTCCGCCAACGCGGCCATCGCCGGCGTGGTCCGGAATATGGGCGCCCGGCTTACCCGATCCGAATACGTGGCGTTCCTCGATGACGACAACGAGTGGGCGCCGAACCACCTGGAAACCGCGCTGGCGGCCCTTGATGACGATGACGCCGGGCCGCCGCCGGATCTGGTCTACACCGCGGTGCGGCGGGCGTTCCCCGATGGCCAGCTGATGGACGTCCTGTCGACTCCATTCGACAAACGGAAGCTCCGCTCCGCGGGCTGGGTGGATGTCAACTCGGTGGTCGCCCGGCGCTTCCCCGGGCTCCATTTCAGCCGGCTCAGGCGGCCCAAGGGCGGAACCCCCGCCGAGGACTGGGAACTGGTATTCCGGCTCAGCTACTGGCATCGGCGGCGCATCCAGCATATTCCGGTCCAGACCGTCAATTACCTGGTTAATCCGGATGCCTACTGGTCAGACTGGCAGTCGCCCGGGGCGACGGTGCATTGAGGCATGAACGGCGCCTCATGAACGGAGCCTGAGGCCGGTCAGCCGGCCTCAGGCCACCCGGACCCTGCGGTACCGCCAGCGGGTGAGCAAAGGGTCACTCCAGAACGTCAGCGCAAACGCGGCGAGGACTCCTATGAGAACGATGCCGAAATACGCCTGAGCCGGCCGCCCCATGATCGGCCTGGGCACGGCCTGGGCCAGATTGACGATCGTGATCTGCGATTTTGCCGGAGCATTCCGGGCGGCCTGCATGGTCTGCAGGATCGACCGGAACTTCTGGCCGGCCGCGGCCGTCGTGGCCACGACGGCCTGCGGGCTGGTGGAACTGGCGCAGATGTGCAGGGTCGGGCTGTTATAGGAAGGGAACCTGACGTCGCCGGTATTGGTCATCAGCACGTTGTAGTAGTTCGTGACGCCCACGGCCTGGAGCTGGTGGCGGACCTGCTCAGAGTTCATCTCCGCCGAGATCATGCCCGCCACCATGGACGCCGACGCATTCTGCCCGGTGATTACGTTGCGATTCCACGGCAGGGGCGGTGCGCTCAGGAAAAGCTGCTCGCAGCCGCGGTAGGTGATTGCCCGGCCATGCACCGCCCACAGCCCGCCCATCGTGCACAGCAGGACAGCAGCGAGCACATACCACCGGCGGCCCAGCTTGCCGACCCATTCCTGGGCAGTCATGACATCACTCCCGTAACTGATGGCGCCGGGCCGCGACGCTCGCCCCGCCACTCCGCCAGATGTGCCTCGACTATATAACTACCGGCCCCAGATCCGTGGATGTCCTGCCTAATTCCCTTATCTGCACTATAGTCATGCACTACCTGCCCGCGCGCCCCCGCAGCGGTGGCGGGGGAAGACGTCTGGCCATAGCTGAGATGCCAGTTTGCCGAAGGATGGAACATGGATTTCGGGGAAATGTTGCGCGTACTGCGGCGGCGCTGGATCGTCGCCGTAGTCGGCGCGTTGCTAACGGTAAGCGCAACGCTTGGCGCTTACAAAGCGTGGCCCAGCAAGTACCAATCATCCGCCGAGATCACGCTGATCGGCTCGAAAAGCATGGCGAACGCGGCCGGGAATGGCGGCAATCCCTACCTCGCGGTCGCCAACCTCGATCCGGTGGCGAGCATACTGGCCGGTAACGTGGCTTCGGACCAGGCGGTCAAGCAATTGCGCGCGCTTGGTGTCACCTATGCCTACACCGCCGTGGTGCCTCAATTCGCCGCCGGGCCGTTCGTGCAGATCACGGTCACCGGCAAGGTTCCCGCACTGGTCACTCAGCAATTGCCGATCGTGATCCGGTTCACTGAGCAGCGGCTGACCCAGCTGCAGCAGGAAACTGCCATTCCCACGCCGCCGAGAGCCACCCTGACCACCCAGGTGATCGTGCCGCCGAGCACTCCCTCGAAGGTGCTCAAGACCAAGCTCGAAGTGGTGGCCGGGGTCTTCGTCCTCTTTTTGGTGGGCACCCTGATCGTCATCGCCATCGTCGACAACGTGCGCAAGCGGCGGTCGGGGAAGCGGCGCGCGGTTACTGACCGGGATGACGCCGGCTCCGGGAGCGCCGCCGAGAGCGCACCGGGCGGGGGCGGCGAGATGGTCAGTGCCGACCCCTACTGGCGGACCGAGGACGCAGCGTCGCCCACGCGGGTGCGATGAGCGACGTGACGACCACCTCCGGCCCGGGGGCGGCGGTATCCCCGCCGGCCGCCCGGGTGCCGGAGGGCGTTCCCCGTGGCGGGCAGCAGGCACCGGGCCAGCCAGCCCGGGCCAGGCGGCTGCCCCACCACAGCAAGCCCGGATTCAGCTCGGTCACCCTGTTCACGGCCTACCTGGTGCTGCTCCTGCTCATCCCGTCCAACCTCGTCTTCGCCCCGATGGGCGGGGTGGGCACGCCCGCGAACATCGTCGCGCTGGGCATCCTGCTGTGGTACGTCGTGTCGTGGATCGTCGGCCGGATCGTGCCCTCGGGCGCTGGCCGGCCGGTCCGGATCTCGATGTTCATCTTCGCGCTGGCGGTGCTGGCGAGCTTTGTCGCGGCGATGACCCGGAGCATCACCGAACTGGAGATCCTGAGCGCGGACCGCGGGCTGATCCTGATCGTGGCCTTTGCCGCCCTGGTCGTGGTGGCGAGCCAGACCATGGTCAGCTACGAGCGGCTCGACACGCTGCTGCGCCGGGCCGTCGTGCTCGGCAGCGTGGTCGCGGCGATCGGGATCGCCGAGTTCTACACCGGGCTCAACATCACGAACTACATCCACATCCCGGGACTCAGTCCCGCGGTGAACGTCAACACGCTGCTGTCCCGCAACGGCTTCAACCGGCCGTCCAGTACGGCGACCCAGCCCATTGAGTTCGGCGTGGTCATGGCCATGCTGCTGCCCTTCGCCCTGCAGCAGGCGTTCGACCCGGCCCGCATCGGCCGGATCCGCAAGTGGGCTCCGGTCCTGCTCCTGTTCTTCGCCATACCAATGTCCCTGTCGCGCTCGGGCATCGTCGGCCTCGCGATCGCCCTGCTGTGGATCATCCCGACCTGGCCCCCGCAGCGCCGCAAGCCCGCCTGGGTCGTGGTCGTGCTCGGGGTCGCCTCGCTCAAGGTGGTCGCGCCCGGCCTGATCGGCACCTTCCTGGAGTACTTCGGCGGCCTGAGCGGCAGCTCGAACTCGGATGTCAGCATCTCGACGCGCACCGCTGACTACGCCGCCGCGTTCAGGTACATCGCGGAACGGCCGCTGTTCGGGCGGGGCTTCAGCACCTTCCTCCCCGAGCTGTACCGCTACACGGACAACACCTACCTCCTCGGCCTGGTCGAGTTCGGGATCGTGGGCGTCCTGGCGCTGCTGATCGTGTACTTCGCCGGGGTGCACTGCGCGGCGGCGGGCCGGCGCCTCACCCAGGATCAGCGGCAACGCGAGCTGGGGCAGGGCCTGATTGCCTCGATCATGGTGGCCGTGGTGAGCAGCGCGACCTTCGACGCACTCACGTTCCCCATGTTCAGCGGGCTGCTCTTCCTCATCATCGGATGCGCGGGGGCCTATCTCGGCCTGATGCGGGCCCAGGCCAAGGGGCCGGCTCGCAACCGGCTGACGGACCGGGCCCAGGTCCCGGCCGTGTCCAGTCCCGGCAGCACCGGGACGGTGCGTCCTGGCCCGGACAGCACCGGGACGGTGAGTCCGGGCGCCGGCCGCCCGGCCAGGCCGCCGGCGCTGCCGCACCCGTTTTTCGGCCCCGGCGGCGGCGAGACGCTCCATGGGCGGGATCGGCAGCGCGCTGACCACGCAGCGCGGGAGGGGGATGGCTGATGACTGACCCGACGATATCCCGGTCGGCGGGACGCTGGCCGGGCCGCTACGGCCGGGGCCGGGCGACCGTACTGCTCGGGGTGGTGGCGGCCGCCGCGATCACGGCGGCGGGATGCTCGAGCCCGTCGCCCCGCTCGCAGCCGACGG
>JAOPYP010000182.1 GCA_025964635.1 Actinomycetes bacterium
GACAGTTCCTGGTCACGCCGCTACGTCGGCCACCTCGAAGACGGCCAGGCCAGCATCACCGGCTGATCCGCCCGCTGCTCCCGCTGCCGCCCGGGGGGCAGCCGCCGCCGGGATCCGTGCTGTGCGCGACGATGGCATGGACGACGGACCGGCGCGGCAGCGGGGAGGGCACCTGGTGGACACGGATCAGCAGGGCGGCCGCCTGCTGTCGGTGAACGTGGGCCTGCCGCAGGACGTGGCCTGGCACGGCCGGACTGTGCACACGGCGGTGTGGAAGCGGCCGGCCCCGGGCCCGCAGCTGGTGCGGCGGCTCAACATCGACGGCGACGGGCAGGGCGATCTGGCCGGGCACGGCGGCGAGCACCGGGCTGTGTTCGTCTACCAGATCGAGTCCTACCAGTACTGGCAGCAGCAGCTCGGCCGCGACGACTTCGGCTACGGCCAGTTCGGGGAGAACTTCACGGTCGCGGGCCTGGCGGATGACCAGGTGCGGATCGGTGACCGGTACCAGATCGGCGAGGCGCTGTTCGAGGTGACCCAGCCCCGGGTCACCTGTTACCGGGTCGGCATCCGGATGGACGACCCGCGGATCCCGGCGCTGCTGGTCTCGCACCACCGGCCCGGCTTCTACCTGCGGGTGCTGCACGAGGGCCGGGTGCAGGCGGGCGATGAGATCGTGCCGGTCGCGTCAGGGCCCGACGGGATGACGGTGGCCGGGGTCGATGCCCTGCTCTACCTGCCGGGGCATTCCCGCGAGCGGGTGAGGCAGGCACTGCGGATCCCGGCCCTCCCGGAGGGCTGGAAAGCCTCGTTCCAGGCCCTGCTGGACCAGCCCGCATCGCCCGGTGCCGAGGGCAACTCCGGACTGACCGCGGTGAGCCCGCCGCCGGCCTGGCCAGGGTTCCGGCCGATGACCGTGACCGCCCTCGACCGGGAAACCGAGTCGGTGATCTCGGTGGGCCTGGCCGAACCTGGCGGTGCCGCGGTGCCGCCCGCCCAGCCGGGACAGTTCCTGACCGTGCGGCTGCCCGCCAGCCCGGGCGGTCAGCCGCTGGTGCGCAGCTACTCGCTGTCCGGGTCCCCGGGCGCCAGTTCCTACCGGATCAGCGTCAAGCGCGAGCCGCACGGCGCGGGGAGCCAGTTCATGCACACCCGGGTGCGGGCGGGCGACCGGCTGAAGGTGGCCGCGCCGCGCGGCACCTTCATCCTCCGGTCCGGGGACACGCCGGTCCTGCTGATCAGCGCGGGAGTGGGGGCGACCCCGGTCCTCGCCATGCTGCATGCCCTGGCCGAGGCCGGGTCCGGCCGCGATATCTGGTGGATCCACGGTGCCCGGAGCCGGGCGGACGAACCGTTTGCGATGGAATCGCGGTCGCTGCTGGTGGAACTGGCCCGCGGGCACCGGCACATCAGCTACAGCCGCCCAGGGCCTGACGACGTCCGCGGGCGAGACTACGAGACGGCGGGACGGTTGTCACCGGACGTGCTGGCCGCCCTCGACCTGCCGCGCGACGCGGAGGCCTACCTCTGCGGGCCGGTCCCGTTCATGGCTCAGGTGTCCGACGCGCTGGCCAGCCTGGGCATCGACCGCGCCCGGGTGCACACCGAGATCTTCGGTGCGACGGGTTCGTCTACGCCGGGCATCGCGCCTGTCCCGGCCCGGCCACCGCACCCGCCCGCGGGCCAGCCCGGCGCCGGCCCGCAGATCGCGTTCGCGCGCAGCGGCCTCACCGTCGCGTGGGATCAGGATTACGCCAGCCTGCTCGAGCTGGCCGAAGCCTGCGACGTGCCGGTGCGCTGGTCATGCCGGACCGGCGTGTGCCACACCTGTGAGACAGCCCTGCTGTCCGGGACGGTCGGCTATGCCCCCGACCCGGTCGATGACCCGGCTGACGGCAGCGCGCTGATCTGCTGCTCCCAGCCACGCGGCGACCTCGTCCTCGACCTCTGAGCCAGGCCACCGCGGGCGCCGCGCAGGCGGCGATCTTGTAGCCGAGAGGCTTGACGCGGGTAAGAGCGACGTCGTCTCGTTGGATTCAGCTGTCTGACGTGCGGCGGGCACTGGCGCCCGCCCCCAAGACCGGAGGTGGGGCATGTTTCGTTCTTTAAGGGCCAGCCGGGCCAGGCTCATCGCGGCCGCGCTGGCCACCGCGACGGCGGCGGCGCTGGCGGCAGGATTCACCACAGCCGGGGGCGCGGCGGCCGGGACGGTGGCCGCCGGCCCTGGCCGGCCCGGCGACGGCCGGGCGCAGCTTGATCGCGTCTTCGTGATCGTGCTGGAGAATCACTCCCGGAAGAGCGTCATCGGCGACCCCAACGCTCCGTACCTGACCTCGCTCGCCCGGCAGTACGGCGAAGCGACGCACTACTACGGGGTCACGCACCCGAGCGAGCCGAACTACGTGGCGATGATCAGCGGATCGAACTGGTGGACCAACAACGACAACCCGGCCAACCGCTTCGGCCACACCAACCTGGTCGATGAGCTGGCGGCGGCCCACATCAGCTGGGGCGCCTACATGCAGGCCCTGCCCGCTGACCCGCTGGCCGACTTCTGGCCGTCGGGCAGCAACCCGCTGTACGCGTCGAAGCATGACCCGTTCGCGCTGTTCACCGACATCCGCAACGACCCGGCCCGGCTGGCCCGTATCAAGCCCTATACCGCCCTCGCCGGGGATCTGAACGGGCGGCGGGCCCCCCGGTTCGTGTTCATCAGCCCCGACCAGTGCAACGACATGCATGGCGGCGTCTACACCGCCGTGGCGGGTTACCCGGAGACGCCCTGCCCCTACAACACCGTCAATAACGACCCGGCGGACGTGGCCCTCAAGCGCAACGCGGACGCGTTCACCCGCGGCGCGGTGACAACCATCATGTCCAGCCGGGCCTGGACGCCGCACAGCGCGATCTTCATCGTGGCCGACGAGGGTGACTACACCGGCGTGACCGCCAACGGGGGCTGGGACTCGCCGGCCGGCTGCTGTGACTCACCAGTGCTGCCGGCCGGGGACCCCGACATCAGCACCGCCTGGCCCGGCGGCGTCTACGGTGGCGGGCTGGTGCCCGCGATCGTGATCGACCCCAGCGGACCACGGCAC
This sequence comes from Actinomycetes bacterium, assembly GCA_025964635.1. Taxonomy (GTDB): domain Bacteria; phylum Actinomycetota; class Actinomycetes; order Streptosporangiales; family Streptosporangiaceae; genus RYN-230. The sequence goes on from JAOPYP010000182.1 coordinate 3,099, forward strand.
TTCGTCAGCAGCACCGCGTATAACCACTACTCGCTGCTGCGCACCGTGGAAGACGC
>JAOPYP010000198.1 GCA_025964635.1 Actinomycetes bacterium
ACGATGGAGGTTCAGCATGGATGTCGGGATCGGCCTTCCGAACGCAGTTCCGGACACGGAAGGCAGGACCCTCGTCGACTGGGCCCGGCGGGCTGACGAGGCTGGCTTCAGCACCCTCGGCACGATCGGCCGGCTCGTGTACCCGAACTACGAGGAGCTGATCGCGCTGGCCGCGGCGGCCGCGGTCACCAGCCGGATCCGGCTGACGACGTCGGTCCTGCTGGCGCCGCTGCACACGAACACGGCGCTGTTCGCCAAGCAGGCGGCCTCACTCGACCGCATCTCGGGTGGCCGCCTGGTGCTGGGCCTGGGCATCGGCGGCCGCGAGGACGACTTCGCTGCGAGTGGGCTGAGCATGGCCGGGCGGGGGCGGCGCTTCGACGAGCAGCTGGCCGAGATGCAGCGCATATGGGCGGGTGAGGGGCGGGGTGACATCGGCCCGATTGGGCCGCCGCCGGCCCGGCCGGGCGGTCCTGAGCTGATCCTGGGCGGCTCGACGGAGGCCAGCTTCCGCCGGGTGGCCCGCGTCGCTGGCGGATGGATAATGGGCGGTGGCACCCCGGCCATGTTCGCCCAGGCTGCGGCGGCCGTTGACCAGGCGTGGCAGGACCAGGGCCGGCCGGGCAAGCCGCGCAAGCTGTCGCTGGCTTACTTCGCGCTGGGCCCGGACGCCCGCGCGCTGGCAGACGGCTACCTCGGCCACTACTACGCGTTCCTGGGCGACATCGCCGGCCAGATCGCGGCCAGCGCGGCGGTGAGCCCGGAGATGGTGAAGGGCTACGCCGCCGCGTTCGCGGAGGCCGGCTGCGACGAGCTCATCTTCGTGCCGGCCTCGTCGAGCCTGGAGCAGGTCGGGCTGCTCGCTGAAGCGGTGTCCTGAGGGAGCACCGTCCTGAGTGCCGCGCGGGGTGTCAAGATCCTCGCGGCGCGGGTTAACGGGCGTCACCGGACGGGTCGGAGTCTGCGGCAGACAGCCACCGCGCCTCGGCGGCTGGCCGGTCGGCGTCGGCAGGGGCGACTTTGCGTAGCTCGGTCTTGTTGACCTTGTTCAGCGTGGAGCGCGGCAGGTCCCGGACGTCGTAAACGGCATGGGGCACTTTGAAGTCCGCCAATCGCTGCGCGCACGCGGCTTCGACATCCTGAGCGAGCGACTCGCGACGGTCCAGAGGGATGACGAAAGCCACCGGGACCTCGTCAAGCTTGTCATCGGGTCTGCCCACCACGGCTACCTCTGCGACCAGCCCCGTTTCCATGATGACACGCTCAATTTCGGATGCCGCGACGTTCTCTGCGCCAACCTTCAGCATGTCCTTGGCCCGGTCGGCGAACGTCAGGTAGCCGTCGGCGTGGACCGTGACCTTGTCACCGGTCCGGAACCATCCTCGGTCGTCGAAGCTGTCCGCAGTCGCGATCGGCTGGTTGAGGTACTCGGCAAAGAGCGACAAGCCAGGCGTTCCTTTGACGAGGAGGTGGCCGGTCTCCTCGGGCTCAACGGGGGTGACACCGTCGTCGCGAACGACTGCGATCTTGTACTCGGGAGCCGCACGGCCCATCGACATGGGGTGGTCCGGCGTGTACGGGTTCCCGACTATCCCGTGCGAGATGGTCTCCGTCATGCCCCACCAGCCGATCGTCTTGACGCCGAACGCGTCATCCATGGGGGTGTCGCACACGCCGGAGCCGAATAGCCGGTAGCTGTGGCCGGCCGGTATCTCTCCGGTTGCGCCCGACGCCAGGGCGCGTGCCGACAGACCCATGAGGGATACCCAGGTGCAGCCGTGCTGCATGGAGACGTCCCAGAACCGGCTCGTCGACCACTTTGGCACCAGGACGAAGCGCGAGCCGACCCACATGCTGGCGAGCATCTGATAGCCGAGCGCGTTCACGTGAAAGAGAGGCAGGTAGGTGAGGTGGCAGTCGCTGGGGTGGAGATCCTCGTGCACGGCATTCACCCTCGCCGCCCACAGCGCGTTAGCGTGAGTCCAGACCACCCCTTTCGGTCTTGAGGTTGTGCCGGACGTGTATTGCACACTCATGGGGGCCATGGGGTCGGGCGGGCGCGGACTGAGGTCGCCGGGATCGCCAGCCAGCGATGTGAACGAGTCATCATCGCGGGAGACTGGCCCTTCGTTGCCGGCGTTGTGGTCCAGGACGGCTTGCCATTTGAGTTGCGGAGCGCAGGCAGCGATCATTTCGGCAAACCGTGGCTCGGTGATCGCGCAGGCCGGTTGGCTGTCCTCGCTGAAATAGCGCATCTCGTCCGCTACGGAGCGGGTGTTGGTCGTGACGGCGATGGCACCGATCGCCGCGCACGCATACCAGGCAATGACAAATTCTGGGCAGTTATCAAGGTGGATCAGGACCCTCTGGCCAGGTCCGACACCCCGGCGCTGGAGGCCGGCGGCCAGCCCGGCTGCATCTGTTGCCAGTTCGCGGTAGGTCCATTCCCGCGGTGACCCATGGTACGGATGCCAGACGAACGCGATCCGGTCCGCACTGCGCTGAGCGCGCATCCGAACCAGGTCCCACACGTCGGCCCCGCTGAACGTGTGGGTTCGGGACCTTAGGAGTTGATCGTTACGCATGTCGTCTCCCTGCTCATAGTCGCCAAACGAGGCTGGCGGGACACGTCAACGTCGTCGACGCCGGCGTGGTTGTTGGAGACCGTGACATGGGTACAGTGTTGCCATGGCAGGAACACGTACCCACGAGACAGTTGACGACGAGCAGGATCTGACCGCCACGGGCTCTCCGGCGTGGTGGGCAGCCCGCCAGGGCCGGGCAGAGCCACCCCGGCGCGTTCCCATCACGCTGGATCGCATCGTCGCCGGCGCTCTCGAGTTGATCGACCGCGAGGGGCTGGGCGCGCTGAGCATGCGGAACCTAGCCAGCGAGTTGCAGACAGGCACCACGACGCTGTACCGGTATGTGGCCGGCAAGGACGAGGTGCTGGTGCTGGTCGCCGACGCCGTGCTGACTGAGACCCAGCTGCGCCGCCCCCTGGAGGGCATGGGGTGGCGAGAGGTCCTTGAGGAGCTGGCGCACTCCATGCGGACGGTGCTCAGCTCCCATCCAAACGTCGCCGCCTTGTTCGCTACCGCGGTGCCGGTCGGCCCGAATTCGCTGCGAGGCAGGGAACTGAGCCTCAGCGTTCTGCGTGAGCGCGGCTTCGATGAGACTCTGGCCGCCAACGTCTACACAGCGGTTGCCCATCAGGTACTGGCCTCGGTTCTGCAGGAGCCGATGAACGATTTCCGCGCCGGAGGCCTTGGAGCATCGAAGAGCCTGACGTTGCGCGACTTTTACCGCTCGTTGCCAGCTCGGCAATACCCGCATCTGGTCGAGCTGGCCGACGAGCTGACGTCGCGAACCGCCACCGAGGAGTTCGAATTCGGGTTGGCGTGCCTGCTCGACGGCGTTGAGCTGCGGCTGCGGCAGACTCGCACTCGGCGGCCCCGCTCGCCGAACATGAATTCGCCGAGCTGACCGCATCTCACGGCTACCAGGGGAGGCTGGTACTGACTTCATGGACCAGGTTCTCGGTGAGATCTCCGGCGCTGTAAACATGGCGGGGCGGCGTCTCGAACGTGGCGTAGGGAGTCAGTCGCAGGACAACCCGGTTCTCCCGGATGATGCCTTCGGCGATCATGGGACGCACTTCCTCGGGCATCGGTTTGCCGGCCATGACGCCGGCGATGCGCATCCCTAGATCCACATTGGCGGCATGGTCCGTCTCAACTTTCGCGTCGCAGTACACCTGCAGGTAGGTGAGCGGCCACTGCTCGTCGAGGACGCATAGCGAGACCTTCTGATTTCGCTGGACGGCCTTGGCCTTCGCGCGTGCGGCCATGGTCGAGACCAGGAGGTCGTCGCCGTCGACGACGTAGTACACGACGGTCATGGCGGGCCCGTCCTGGCGTCGGCCGTAGCCGAAGATCGCGGTACGGTGGGCGGCCACGAATGCCCTGCGTTCCTCGCGGTTCATCGATTGTTCCTTTCGTGAAGCGTCAGGATGCGCCGAGGTAGAGGCGCCCGACGTCGGGGCTGTCGAGCAACTCGGAGGCGGGGGCGGTCAAACGGACGACGCCGGCATCGAGGACGCCCCCGTTGTGGGCGATAGCCAGCCCCGAGCGCGCGTTCTGCTCGACGAGCAGGATGGTCCGCCCGTCGCTGCTGAGGTCGGCGAGAATGCTGAAAATCGTCCTGCGCACCCTCGGTTCCAGGCCGACTGATGGCTCGTCGAAGCAGAGAACAGGCGGGTCGAGCATCATGGTCCGGGCGATCTCCACGGTCTTCTGCTCACCGCCGGATAGGGAGCCGGCCAGGTCGTGCCGACGCCGGGCGACGATCGGGAAGCGCTCGGCGATCTCATCGGCCCGTCGCGCCACGGCGTCGTGGTCGTTGCTGATGTAGGCGCCCATGAGAACGTTGTCCCAGACCGACATGGCCGGGAACAGGCTGCGCTCCTGGGGCACGTGGGCGACGCCGAGGGTCAGCATGGCCCGGGGCGACCGGCCGGTGACGTCCTCCCCGGCGAGAAGGACCTGCCCAGCCCGGGGGGTGAGCAAGCCACTGATGACCCGCAGGACCGTGGACTTGCCAGAGCCGTTTGGGCCGATGAGGCAGGTGATCTGGCCGGCGGACACGTCGAGGTCCAGACCGCGAAGGATGTCGCCCTGGCCATAGCCCGCGACGATGCCACGCAGATGCAGGCCTGCGTCCATGGGTCAGTCTCCTAGGTAGGCGTCGAGGACGCGGGGGTCCTTCTGAACCTCGCCGGGGGCACCACACGCGATGCGGCGGCCGTGGTCAAGCACGATGACGGGATCGCACAGGCTCATCACGAACTGCATCTCGTGTGCGACGATGAGGAAGGTGACGCCCTGGGCGTGCCGCCGGCGAATGTGGTCCTCCATCGTCTTGACCATGATCGGGTTGACGCCAGCGGTGGGTTCGTCGAGCAGGACGAGGACCGGTTCGGCCATGAGCACGCCGGCGAACTCGAGCAGCTTGCGCTGTCCGTAGGACAGACGGCCGGCGGGCATGTGGGCATGAGCCGCCAGGCCGAACTCGTCGAGAAGCTCTTCGGCGCGCCGCCGGTCCGGGCCGGGCACGCGGTCGCGGAGCAGAGCATGCCAGGGTTGATTGCGGCCCAGCACGACGTTCTCCAGCGCGGACAGGCCAGGGAAGACACGTGGCTGCTGGAAGGTGCGCGCCAGGCCGAGGCGCTGCAGGCGGCACGGGTCAGGACGTCGCACTGCGCGCCCGCGGAAGGTCAGGCCGCCTGCGTCGGCGGCCTGATAGCCGGTGATGACGTTAAACGCTGTTGTCTTGCCCGATCCGTTAGGTCCGATGAGGGCGCCCACCGATCCTTCGGCGATCTCGAAGCTGCACTCGTCGAGAGCCCGGACTCCCCCGAATGACTTGGTCAGTCCCTCCACCGCGAGCAGCGCGGTCATCCCAGGTCCCCCGCGGAGAAGATGGAGTCCGTGGCGACCTGATCATGCGTTGCGGCAGCGGGGGACGCCCGCCGGAGGCGGCGCAGGCGACGGGCCAGCGAGGGGACGATGCCCTCCGGGAGGAGGTAGATGACCAGGAGAAACAGGGCCGCGTAAGCGACGAGGTAGAGCTGGCTGGCCCCGAAGCGGTAAGCAAAGTACTGCTGGGCCGGGCCGATCAGGGCCGCGCCGACGACCGGGCCCCAGAGGGTGCGCCGCCCGCCGAGGAACGCCATCAGGATCGCGCCGAGCGCGAGGAGCGGGTCAATGGCGAAGCCGGGATACAGAAACGTGATGTAGTAGGCCCACACCGCCCCGAAGGCGGCGGTGAGGCCAGCGCTCACGGCGAAGGCGACGAGTTTGACCAGTTCGGTCTGCACGCCGAGCCCTCGGGCGCGGTCTTCGTCGTCGCGCACGGCGTTGAGCGCCAGCCCGAGCTTGCTGGTCCGCACGACCCAGCACACCGCAAGGGTGAGTGCGAGCAGGGCGGCCATCGCGTAGTAGAACGGCCGCTCGAAGATGGCCGCGGGAAACGGCGCGAGGGGCACGATAAGGCCCGACGAGCCGCCCGTCAGGCTGCGGATGTTGTAGGCCAGCGTCTGCACCATGAACATCAGGGTGATGCTCAGCACGGCGAAGGCGGCGGCCCGCGTCCGCAAGAGCAGCCGGGCGATCGGCAGCACCACCAGGGCGGTGCCGACGGCGATGGGCACGATGAGGACGAACGGCCGGTACCCCCCGCCCACACCGAGATGACTGGTGCCGATGGCCATGGCATAGGCCCCGACACCGAAGAAGGCCCCGTGGCCGAGGGCCGGGTAGCCGGCGTAGCCGCCCAGGAGGTTCCAGGCACTCGCCAGGCCGGCGTACATCACTGTGAACACCAGCAGGCTTACCAGCCAGTGCTGGCCGGTGATCAAGGGGAGCACGGCCACCACGGCGACGAAGGCCACCGCCTGGATGGTGCCCGCGGGGCGGATCCGGGAGTGCGGGCCGGGCCGTGTCACCGAGCCCGGCCGTGTCGCTGACCTCAGCCGTGCCGCAACGCCGAGCCGTGTCACAAGGCCCCCCGCAGCCGCCGGCCGAACAGACCCTGCGGCCGGATAATCAGGACCGCGAACAGGACGACGAGGAATGAGAAGGCTGACCAGTCCGGCGAGATCGTGGCGGCAACGACAGATTCGACGACGCCCAGGATGACCGCGGCCACGATCGTTCCGGGCATGCTCAGCAACCCACCGAGCACGGCGATGGACAGCAGCTTGGACAGCAAGTCGTACTGGGTGTTGCCGTTGAACGGGAGGATCATGCCGAACACGCCTCCTGCCGCTCCGGCCGCGGCCACCCCCAGCCCCATCCCGATGGCCGAGATCCGTTCGACGTCCACGCCGAGCAGCCTGGACGCGACCGGATTCTGGGTAGTAGCTCGCAGCGCCCGCCCGAGCTTGGTGCGCTGGCGGATCAGCTGCAGCGTGCCCAGCACCGCCACCGCCAGGAGGAAGGCGAAGAACCGCACCTCGGGGATCTGGTAGCCGGCGACGGTCCAGGAGTTATTTGCGTAACCCGGGGTGATTACCCGGTTGTTGGTCTTGTAGACGAAGTCCAGCACGCCCTGGATGCCGATGCCCAGCCCATACAAGACGAGCAGGCCGAGCTCGGCGCCGGAGCGGCTGAGCCGGCGGAGCAAGAGGACGTAGATCCCGATGCCGAAGGCGAACATGGCCGGGACGAGCACGAGTATCGAAAGGAATGGGTCGATTCCGAAATCGGTGAAGAGCGTGTAGCTGAGATACGCGCACAGAATCGTGAAGATTGCCTGGGCGAAGTTCACGGTGCGCGTTACCCCGAAGATTATCGCCTGACCGCTGGCAATCAGCGCGTAAACGCCGCCGAACAGGATTCCCACGATGGTGGCCTGCACGAACAGGTGCATGGGTCAGCCCGCCCAGGCCGGCTTGGCGATCGGCTTGGTGAGGGCCTGGGCCGTCGGGTACACCGGCAAGAGCTGACCGTGGACCCACTGCACGACGATGTCGGAGCCTCGCGGTGAGCCGTCAGCGTTCCAGCTGAGATTGCCTTCCACGGTAGGCCAGGTGCCGTGGTGAAGGGCCGAGATAATGGTGGCGTTGTCGACCTTGCCATACCGCTGGGCCACCAACTCCAGTAGCTGACCGCAGGCGAACGCCTCGGCCGCGGCAGGATCAATCCTGGCCGCTGTGCCGCCATACTTCGCTACGTAGGCCTTCTCGAAGGCGGCGTTGCCGGCTGTCTTGGCTTGCGGGAACCAGTCGCCGGTGCTGAAGATCCCCTCCGCATTGGCCGGCCCGACCTGCGCGGGGAAGGTCGGGTCGTTCGGGCCGCCGGTAAAGAACACGAATTTCGGCGTGAAATGGGCCTGGACCATGCCTTTGACTTCGGCGACCGCGTCGGCGCCGCCGGTCCCGGAGACGAGCAAGTCAGGCTTGGCCGCGACGAGTCGGGTCACGACCGGGCTCAGGTCGACGGTTTCGGCGGCATAGGTCGTTGAGTACACCGTCTTGATGCCGGCGGCCTGCAGGCGCTGGCGGATCTCACCGACGATCGCCTGCGTGAACGGGTCGTCGGCCGAGGGATAGGCGGCCGTCCGCGGACGCTGGGCCGTCGGCAGCGAGAGGATGTAGTTAGCGAATGCGTCGCCCGAGCTCACGATCGGAGCGGGCTGGGCCAGAAACAGGTTGTGCAAGTGTAGGGCGAAGACCTGGGGAGCGCCGCCGGAGGGCTCGATAAACGCATAGCCGAAACGCTTGGCGATAGTCGCCGCCGGGACGGTGAGCAGGCTGGAGAACGGACCGAACACCAGATTGACGCGATCGGCGGTAATCAGGTTTTCGTAGTTGGTAACTACCTGGGTTGGGTTCGACGCGTCATCGACGATCTTCAAGCTGACCTTGCGCCCGAGCAAGCCACCCTTCGCGTTGACCGTGGACGCCCACAACTTGTAGCCCTTCAGGGCCGGGTTGGCCAGGGTGGCAAAGTCGCCTGAGAGCGACATCGACACCCCGATAACCAACGGTGGTCCCGAAGCGGTCTTGGAGCCAGCCGAGGAGTTAGTCGCCGAGGTCGAACACGCGGCCAATGACAGCGCGGCCGCCAAGCATGCCAGTGCAGCCCAACCGGACCGAGCTACGTTGCTCACCATTTTGCATCTCCTCATGTCCTTGACTGCCGTCTGAAGTCCCGGCTGCCTTCCCACGCCCTGGCTGGTGTCTCCTATCCCGCTGCCATCTCGGTTACATTGCTCCCGAAATGGGAACAGTGTTACCGCGACAGTACTCGCGTACCCGACCCCCAGTCAATGATCGATTGCATGGCCGAAAGGAGTTGCCGTGCCTCATTACCGAGCCATCGCGAGGCGCCGCGCTCATCGACAGGAACGAGCTCGGCGCGCCGGGCTGAGACCGGCTCAGGTGTTCGCGATTAGCGTTATTGGCTGTGCGTTCCGGTCATCAACGACGCCAGGTCCTCGGGCTCGAGGAACGAGGGCGGGACCGGCGGGCCCCAGTTGTAGAGGATGCGCATGTCGGTAAAGACTTCTGGCTTCCAGAGCGCGTCGTCGACGATGCAGTCCAGGTCGCTGTAGTACTCGGAGAAGTTGCCCGCCGGATCCCTGAGGTACCAGAAGAAATTCGAGCCGATGTGGTGCCGGCCCAGGCCCCATACGTGCCGTTCCGGGTGCCCGTCCAGCATCCGGTAGGCGCCGCGGCCGACCTCGTCGACGTCCTCGACCTGCCAGGACGTGTGATGCAGGTACGGGACGGGGGCGGGCTGCACGAGGACGTTGTGGTGGTCGGTGGAGCAGCGCAGGAACGCGGCGATCCCGGGAACGTTGTCGCTGACCTTGAAGCCGAGCCCATCGGTGAAGAAACGCTGGCTGCCCTCCTGCTCGGTGGAGCCGAGCACAACGTGCCCGAGCTTCCGCGGCGCGACCGGGGCAGCGCGCTCGATCCCGGGAGCACGGGCGTTCATGCGCGAATCGCGGCCGGGCCCGTTGTAGACCGGGGCAGGCTCCGCGGCCTGCGTGATCGGCTCGGCGACGGCGATGCTGACGCGAACCGCCGTCCCAGGATCAACGGCGGTCAGGACGCCGTCGCCAGGCTCCGTGGGCACGCCCAGGTGTGCCATGGACGTGGCGATGCGGGCCAGGTCGTCGGGGTTGTCGGCGCCGATGCCGAGCTCGATCAGCCGCCGGGTCGGCGCCTGGACCAGGCGAAGCTGCTCGCCGCCGTCGACCGTGCTGAAGACCCCGCCGCCGGCGGGCCCGAGCCCGAACTCGGTGTAGTAGGCGGCCGTCTCGGCCACGTTCGGGACACCAATCGTGACGCTGGTCAGGCGGTGCAATGCCATGTCAGGCCTCCTGAAGTACTGACTCTCATCGGGCCACCGTGGAGTCAGGTTCGTCGATAATCGTGTTGCGCAGGGCGCCCAGGCCGTCGATCTCGACGCTGACCACGTCGCCGGGCTTCATCCACAACGGCGGCTGGCGGACGATGCCGACGCCCGCGGGGGTGCCGGTGGCGATGATGTCGCCGGGCTCCAGGGTGAACGCGGTGCTGAGCGTCGCGATCTGGGTGGGGATGTCGAAGATCATGTCCCTGGTGGACCCGTCCTGGACGAGCTGGTCATTCAGCCAGGTGCGGATGCGCAGGTCGTGCGGGTCGGCGATCTCGTCGGCGGTAGTGAGCCACGGCCCGGTCGGCCCGTGTGTGTCGAAGGACTTGCCGAGCGTCATGGTCGGCGAGTTGAGCTGCCAGTCGCGCACGGTCACGTCGTTCACGACGAGGTAGCCGGCCACCACCTCGAAAGCGGCTGCGGCGGGCACGTGCCGGCACCGGGTACCGATGACGACTCCGAGCTCGCCCTCGTAGTCGAGCAGGTCGGAGACTCGCGGCTTGTGCACGTCGTCATGGGGGCCGGCCACGCAGGTGGACTGCTTGTTGAAGAACACCGGCGACGCGGGCCGGGCCATGCCCGTCTCCTTGAGGTGGTCCTCGAAGTTCAGGCCCGCGGCCAGGAACTTGGGCGGCCGGGCGATCGGCGCGAGCAGGCGCACCTCGGCCAGCGGGATTCCCGGGAGCCGCGGTACGTCGGTTACCGGGTCCAGCACGGAGGCGCGGCCGGGCAAGGGAATCACGGCGTCGCCGGCTATCGCGCCGATTTGCTCGGTGCCATCGTGCACGAAACGGGCCAGTCGCATCCCCAAAATCTATAATCTATAGATCTCCTTGGCAAGGGACTATTATGTCGTCCATGACCCCTGCTGCGCCCGCTACGCGATCAGAGTGGGCTGAGGATCGTCTGCGACAGGCCATCTTGCGCGGGGAGCTCCGGCCCGGTCAGCGGCTGCACGCCAGTGACCTGGCCGAACGTTGGGACGTCAGCGCCACGCCGTTGCGCGAGGCGTTCCAGCGGCTGGCCGGGGAGGGGCTCGTCGAGCTGCTGCCGCAGCGGGGCGCCCGGGTCAGTGAGCTGGCCGCCGACGAGGCCGCCAGGATCTATGAGCTGCGGCTCCTGCTGGAGCCGCTGGCCCTGCGCCAGTCGCTCGAGGCGTCAGATGATCAGCATCGCGATGAGATCCGGGCCGCCTTCGCGGCCTTCCGCTCCGCCCAGAGCACGCTCGAGGGCGTGGAGGCCCACGCTGCCTTCCACCGCATCCTGCTGTCCCGCTGCCCCTCGATCTGGCTGCTGCGGTTCACGGCCCAGCTCGCCGACGCATCCCGCCTCTTCCAGGTCGCGTCCGTTGGCGCCGGCGATGGGCGCCACCCGCTCGGTGAGCACGGGGCGCTCGCCGACGCGGCGCTCGCGGGCGACATCGACGGCTGCGCTGCCCTGAACGAGCAACACCTGCGCCGCACCCTGCAGCTGGTCAGCGCAGTAGCCCAGAGAAACCAGGAGACAGAGGCGGCCGCTCGTTCATGACCGAGACCGCGCGGCTGGCCCAGCTTCTGGCCTCGCGTCTGCAGGCCTTGTGGGGGACGGCTGTCGAGGTCACCGATATCCAGCGGCTGCCGGGTGGCGCGAGCCGGGAGAGCTGGGGCGCCGCGGCCCAGACGGCCGACGGCGCGGAGCATCGCCTCATCCTGCTCTGCGACGCCGGTGTGTCAGAGCGTCAGCGCGATGTGGCCGTCGAAGCGGCGGCCATGGTCGCTGCGAGAGCGGGCGGCGTCCCGACGCCCGAGCTCTATGACCACGGGACGGAGGCCCTCGGTCGGGCCTACCTGCTGATGGAGCGCCTGGACGGGGAGACGATCCCGCGGCGGCTGCTGCGGGACGACGCGTACGCGGCCGTGCGGCCCCGGCTCGCGCGCCGTCTCGGGGAGGTGCTGGCCCGGATCCACCGGGTCGATCCCGACCGCGTCCCGGGCCTGCCCCGCGTCGATGCGCTCAGCGAGGTCAACGGGCTGTATGAGGACTTCGCCGAGCCGCGGCCGGCGCTCGAGATCGGCCTGCGGTGGCTCGCCCGGTACCGGCCCCCTCCCTCGGCGGACGCTCTGGTGCACGGCGATTTCCGGACCGGCAACCTCATCGTGGGCACCGACGGGCTGCGCGGCGTGCTGGACTGGGAGCTCGCCCATCGCGGTGACCCCGCGCTTGACCTGGGCTGGCTGTGCACCAAGGCGTGGCGGTTCGGCTCGGCGAGCCCCGTCGGTGGCTTCGGGACGCGGGCCGACCTGATGTCGGGCTACGCCGAAGGCGGCGGCATCCCCCCGGACGAGGCCACCCAGCGGTGGTGGGAGCTGTACGGCACCGTGCGATGGGCCCTCTTGTGCCGTCGGCAGGCCGCGCGGTACCTCGCGGACTCCGAGCCTTCGATCGAGCTCGCCGTGCTCGGCCGCCGGGTATGCGAGCAGGAATACGACGTCCTGCTCGGGCTGGGCTACGCCGCGCCATTGAAGGTCACGGACCCCCTGGAGGACACTGTCGGCCCGGCCACGGCACCCCACGACCGGCCGACCGGTCCCGGCCTGCTCCGCGCCGTCCGCGAGTTCCTCACCACCGAGGGGGCGGCGGATCCGCGCCGGGCGTTTCATGCCCGGGTCGCGGCGGACGCGCTGCGCATCGCCGAGCGCGAGGCCATGCTCGCCGCCGGCCACGCGCGCGACCACCGGGCCAGGCTCGCCGCTCTGGGCTGCGCCAACGACACCGAGCTCTGCGCGGCCATTCGCGACGGGTCGCTGGATCACCGCTTCGACGACGTCATCGCGGCGGTCCGGGCCATGACCGTCGACAAGCTCGCGGTCGCTAACCCCGGTCACCTGGCCCGCCCCGGATGAACCGCGGAAGGAAACGGACGTGGACTTCAATCTGCCCGGGAACCTGCAGCAGTATCTGGCCGAACTCGACGAGTTCATCGAGCGCGAGATCAAGCCGCTCGAGCAGGCCGGCGACAACATCCGGTTCTTCGACCACCGCCGGGAGGACGCCAGAACCGACTGGGACCGCGGCGGGCTGCCCAGCCGCGAGTGGGAGGCGCTGCTCGCGGAGGCCCGGCGGCGGGCCGACGCGGCCGGCCACTACCGTTACGCGTTCCCGAAAGAATACGGCGGCCGGGATGGGAGCAATCTCGGCCTGGCAGTGATACGCGAGCATCTGGCCAGCAAGGGCCTCGGCCTGCACTGCGATCTCCAGAACGAGCACGCGATCGTGGGCAACAACGTCGCGCTCCTGCTGATGCTGCACTACGGCAGCGCGGCGCAGCAGAACGACTGGGTCGGCGATCTCGCCCGTGGCCGGCGTCACTTCGCGTTCGGCATCACCGAGCCCGGGCACGGCAGCGACGCGACGTTCATGGAGACCCGCGCGGCGCGAGTGAAGGGGGAAGGGGAGGGGGGTGGAGACTGGGTGATCAACGGCGAGAAGACCTGGAACACCGGCGTGCACACCGCCTCCCACGACCTCATCTTCGCCCGGACCAGCGGGACGCCGGGCAGCGGCGACGGCATCACCGGGTTCCTGGTGCCGGTCGACGCCCCCGGCTTCACGGTGGAGGAGTACCTGTGGACGTTCAACATGCCCACCGATCACGCGCGTGTCTCGCTTTCCGGCGTGCGGGTTCCCGGCACCGCCATACTCGGCGGCGAGGGCCGGGGCCTGCAGGTAGTCCAGCACTTCTTCAACGAGAACCGCATCCGCCAGGCCGCATCGAGCCTGGGTGCCGCGCAGTTCTGCATCGACCGCTCGGTCGAGTATGCCAAGGCGAGAGCCCCGTTCGGCAAGCCGCTTGCGGGCAACCAGGCGATCCAGTTCCCGCTGGCCGAGCTGCAGACGCAGGCCGAGATGCTCAGGGCGCTCATCCACAAGACGGCGTGGGGCATGGATACCTGCGGGCCGCTGTCCCAGTCCGACAAGGTCTCCATGTGCAACCTCGTCGCCAACCGGCTGTGCTGCGACGCCGCCGACCGCGCCATGCAGGTGCACGGTGGCCTGGGCTACTCGCGGCACCAGCCCTTCGAGCACATCTACCGGCACCACCGCCGCTACCGCATCACCGAGGGCACTGAGGAAATCCAGCTGCGGCGGGTGGCGGGTTACATGTTCGGCTACATGAAGCAGCAGGCACCCAAGGGCGTGCCCGAGACGCCGCGCTGAGCGCTCAGCGCCCGCGGAAGACCGGCTCTCTCTTTTCCAGGAAGGCGTCCCGGGCCTCGCGGGCGTCCTCGAGAGTGAAGTTGATGGTCTGGCTGCGGCTCTCGCCGTCCAGGGCTTGCCGCAGGCTCATGTCGAACGAGTCATTGAGCATCTGCTTGGACAGCGATGCGGCGATAGGCGGGCTGGCGGCCAGCCGTGCCACCACCTCCGACACGGCCGCGTCCAGCTCGCCCGCCGGGACAACCCGGCCGACGATGCCGAGTTCCTGCGCCTGCTGGGCGGACAGGAAATCGCCGAGCAGAACGAGTTCCTTGGCCTTATGCAGGCCCACCAGCCTCGGCAGCAACCAGGATCCGCCGAAGTCCACCGACAGGCCGCGCTTGATGAATATCTCGCAGAACCGGGCGCGACCGGACGCGATGACGAAGTCACAGGCCAGAGCCAGGTTCATGCCAGCTCCCACCGCTACCCCGTCGATCCTGGCGAGGGTCGGGACCGGGATCGCGTGCAGTGCCAGGCAAGCCTCATTGACGACCGCCATCGAGACCAGCGAGTGGTTCTCGCCGGACCCGGCCGACAAGTCCGCACCGGCGCAGAAGTTCTCGCCCGCCCCGGTCACGACGACGACACGGTCCTGCCCCAGCCTGACCGAGGAAAACGCGTCCCGCAGGCCCAGCCAGCCCTGCGGCGTGACGGCGTTCTTGCGCCGCGGCTGGTTCAGCGTGATCGTCATGACGCCATCCGCGCGGGCGACCAGGACGGGAGCGTCGCCAGCGGTCATGGTCATCTCCGGGTGCTCGCCGCGAGTGTGCCGGCCTTCACGCCGGCCCCGCCAGGGCGTGCTCACCGAGCGCCGCGGCAGTCAGCCGTTGTGCGTGCATGGCCTTGCCTCCCAGGAGCGCGCCGTTGCTCACGGCCCGTTTGAAGTAGCGATGCGCCGGGTGCTCCCAGGTGAACCCGATGCCGCCGTGCACCTGGATGGCCGACGCGGTGACCCTGCGGGCGGCTTCGGCGGACACGGTGTAGGCGAGGCTCGCGGCTAGTGCCGGGTCGTCGGTACCTTCAGCAATCGCCCACAGCGCGTGATAGCTCGCCGAGCGCGCGTCCTCCACGTCGACATACATGTCCGCCAGGCGGTGCTTCACGGCCTGGAAGGAGCCAATCGGGCGGCCGAACTGCATCCGGGTCTTCGCATAGTCGAGCGTCGTGGCCAGCATGGCCTGGGCGACACCGGCCTGCTCCGCGGCCAGCAGCGCCGAGGCGACGTTGAGCCCGGCCTCGACCGCGGTCCGGGCGCTGCCACCTGAACCAACCTCGGTCGCCTCCGCGCCGTGGAAGGTCAGGTGGGCCTGGTGGCGTCCGGGGTCCAGACCCGGCACCTCGGAGCGGGCGAGCCCGGTGGCGTCGCCGCGTACGACGAAGATGCCCGGGATGTCTCTGGCCGAGGCATAGCAGACGACGACGTCCGCCGCGCCGCCGTCAAGGACGAAGCTGGAGGAGCCGTCAAGGGCCCATCTGTCGCCGTTGCGCCGGGCGGCGAGGGGAGGGCGCGTGAGGTCGATATGGCCTGCGACGTCACTCAGCGCCGCCGTGGCCACGAGCGTCCCGTCCACGAGTTGCGGCAGCAGCTCCTTGACCAGCTGGTCAAGGGCGCAGCCGCCGAGCGTTGTCATCGCCAGGCCGGCCGTCGCGAGGAACGGCGCAGAGTACAGCGCGCGCCCCATTTCCTCGGCGACGATGCCGAGTTCGATGGCCGAGGCCCCCGACCCGCCGAACGCCTCGCTGGTGGCCAGGCCCAGGGCGGAAAGGTCCGTCCCGAGCCGGCGCCACACCGGGCGGTCGTAGCCGTCGCCGGGCGACCTGGTGAAGAACCCGGCGACCAGCTCGCGGAGTGCGCGCTGTTCGTCGGACCATTCGAACTCGATGCTAGCCACGGGGCACCTCCGCCCAGGGCTTGTCCCGGTCGGCGCGGAGGTCGCCGGGCAGGCCCAGCACCCGTTCGCCGACGATGTTGCGGAGGATGTCTGAGGTGCCGCCCTCGATCGTGTAGGCCCGTGACCTCAGGAACATCCGCTGCACGTCCTCGTCTCCGGCGGCGGAGGTCCACAGTTTGACCCCGCCGCCGAGGTCCTCAGGCTCGTGGCGGGCGTCGTAGCCCGAGTAGCACGTCGCCTCCGGGCCGAGGAAGTCCATGCAGAAGTCGAAGATCGCCTGGCCCAGCTCGGACAGCACCAGCTTGGCCGCGGAACCCTCGGGCCCGATTGGTCCGCCTCCGCGCTCGACCCGCTGCCGGTCACCGGTCAGCCGCGCGGCGTCCGCGCGGGCGAAAAGCGCCACCAGCCGGTCCTGCAGTACCGGCGTGCGGAGATCGGGACGCTGCGCCCAGAGCCGGAGCGGCACCCGGATGAGACCGGAGTTACGGACGCTTGACCCCGCGCCGATCGCGTTCCGCTCGTTCATCAGCGTGGTCATCGCGACGCGCCAGCCCTCGCCGACCTCGCCGAGTCGCTGGGTGTCGGGGATCCGGACGCCGGTGAGGAAGATCTCGTTGAACTCCGCCTCGCCCGTCATCTGGCGCAGCGGCCGCACCTCGACCCCGGGGGAGCGCATATCGAGTACGAAGTAGGTGAGTCCCTGGTGCTTCTCGACGTCGGGATCGGTCCTGGCCAGGAGGAGTGCCCACCGGGCGACGTGGCCCAGGCTGGTCCAGATCTTCTGCCCGTTGACCACCCAGTCCGCGCCGCCGGAGACCGCACGCGTGGCCAGGCCGGCCAGGTCGGACCCCGCGCCGGGCTCACTGAACAGCTGGCACCAGACGTGCTCGCAGGTGTACATCGGGCGGAGCAGCCTGGTCTTCATATCCTCAGTCGCGTGCGCGACGACGGTCGGGCCCGCCATCCCGTAGGCAATCGGGTTGAGCTGGAACGGGTTGACACCCCCAGCGCCCTGGAGAATGCCGTCCGCAAAGTCCTGAAGCCCGGCGTCGACCCCGAGCCCGCCGCGCCCAACCGGGAAGTGGACCCAGGCCAGCCCGGCGTCGAAGCAGGCACCGAGGAACTGCCGCACAGGTGTCGCCGCCGGCGGGTGCCCGGCCAGCACCTTCCCGGCGGCCGCGGACACGGCCCGGCGGCCTTCCTCGTAACCGGAGACCCCGGGGTGGACGGTGCTCTGGGTCATGCCGTGCTCCGTGTCGGGAAGTGAGGGTGGTCGTCTCGTTTATCGAACGCTCGCTCAGTTGCGAGCGTAAGAGGCCCTGGGTGCGAGTGTCAATGGTGGGGTCGGGCCTTTAGTCGGCCCAGGCCATCGCGATCACGGCGGGCGGCGCGCCCACGGTGTGCGCCGAGATGTCCTTATACCGCCGGGCGAGTTCCGGTGCGTTCACCCGGCCGCCAGGCTGGAACCACGTGGGAATGGCCTGATACATGCCAAGCAACGCCCGGGCGGTGTCCGCGGGCGACAAGACCCGGAATACCCCTGTCTGCACACCGGAGTCGATGACCTGGACGAACATGGTCTCGATTTCGTGCCGCTTGGCACTATAGATCTTGCGCAGGGCAGGTGACAGGACCCGGATCTCGGTGTCGAGACGCGCCGACTTTCCGGCGTTGGCCATATAGATGACGACGCACTCGACGAGGTTCAGGAACCGCGCCTCGGGGCTGTCCACGGCGTCCGCCAGGGAGGCCTGGCACATTCCGTGCAGCCGCGTGATCGACTCGTCGAGTAGGGAGAACAGGATGGCTTCCTTGTTCTCGTGGTGGTAGTACAGGGCGGGCACCGTGACGCCCACGCGTGCGGCAATGTCGCGTACCGGCGCGCCGTGGTAGCCGACTTCGGAGAACGCCTCGAGAGCAGCCCGGAGGATCGGCGTGAGTTCAAGCTCCCCGGGCGCCCGCCAGTCAGGCGGCGTCGTCGCATCCGTTCCAGTGGGCTGTGCACCCATGAGCGCTCCCTCCTCCGGCCCCGCGGTGACGTACGGCCGTCACGCCTGCGTTGGTTACTTATCGTTCACTATCGTAGTTGTGCGTGCGGTGCGGAGACGGGGCGACGCCTCGACCCCCTCATGGCACTGAGCCAGGAGCGCCGCGACCATGTCGCCCATGCGGTCGAAACCCTCGCCACGTGTCTTGCCCTGGAGATGGCGCACGTGGATCTGCTCAAGGATGATGGCCAGCCGGAATCTGGCGAAGACGAGGTACCAGTCAAGATCATCCACAACGAGCCCTCGTCGCGCGACATACCTCTCGACGACCTGGTCGCGGGTCAGGAAGCCGCTGAAAGCGGTGAGGCCCCTGGTGATCGGGTTGAACGGCTGTCCTGGCTCGTCCCAGAACATGACCAGCGCCGCCAGATCAGCCAGCGGGTCGCCGAGGGTGGCCATTTCCCAGTCGAGCACGGCGGCGATGCGGCTCATGTCGTAGTGGTCAACGATCACGTTGTCCAGCCGGTAGTCGCCGTGCACGATCCCCGCGGCGCCGGTGGCTGGCAGGCTCGCCTTTAGCACAGCCACCACCGACTCAGCATGGTCGAGGTCACGGACCTTGATCGTGTGATACTGGCGCAGCCAGCGGTCGAGCTGGCGCCGGAGGTAGCCATCCGGTCGGCCCAGGTCCGAGAGGCCGACGTCGGCCGGGTCGATCTCGTGCAGGTCAGCCATCGTGTCGACCAGCGTGCAGCCGACTTTAGCCCGGACGCCTTCGGGCATCTGCGCGACAAGGTCCCGGTCACGGAGCACGACACCGGGGACCGCCTCCATGACGTAGAACGGCACCCCCATCACTGCGTCGTCGGCGCACAACGCGGTCATCGCCGGGACGGGCACGGCCGAGCCGGCGAGCGCCCCCATGACGCGGTACTCACGTGCGACGTCGTGTGCACCGGGGAGGATCGTGCCCAGTGGAGGCCGGCGCAGGATGTACCCCTGCTTCCCGTCGCTCAGCAGGTAGGTCAGATTGGACTTGCCGCCGCTGATCAGCTCTCCGCGCATCGGCCCGGCGAGCGGGACGCCGTGGCTGCGCAGGAACGCGGTCAAGGCACTAAGGTCGAGACCGTCGAGCCCGGTAGTGGGGGATAGCGCGGTGGGGGACCTCGACGTCGTCATGCAGTCTCCGGGGTGATGCCGGGTATTGCACTGCTCTTTCGCGACTCGGCGTGGGCGATCGAACGGAGGTGCACCTCGTCGGGCCCGTCGAAGATGCGCATCGCACGGTGCCAGGACCACATGGCCGCGAGCGGCGTGTCGTCGCTGACGCCCGCGCCCCCGTGGACCTGGATGGCGCGGTCGATGACGTCCAGCGCCACCCGCGGCGCCGCGACCTTGACCATGGCGACCAGGTTGGCCGCCGCCTTGTTGCCCTGCTCGTCGATCAGCTTCGAGGCGTGGCGGCACAGCAGCCGCACCTGATCGATGGCCACCCGCGACTCGGCGATCTGCTGCTGCACTATCCCCTGCTCGGCCAGGGGCTTGCCGAAGGCGACCCGGCTCCTCGCGCGGTCGACCATCAGGGCCAGCGCGCGCTCGGCGGCGCCGACAGCGCGCATGCAGTGGTGGATACGACCAGGCCCCAGGCGGGCCTGTGCGGCCGCGAAACCGCTCCCCTCCGCGCCGAGCAGGTGGCTGACCGGCACGCGCACATCCTCGTACGTGACCTCGCAATGGCCGTGCTGGTCGTACCGGCCGAAGACCGGCACATCGCGGATGATCCGGATGCCCGGCGTGTCCATCGGGACGACTACCATCGACTGCTGGCGGTGACGCGCGGCATCGGGGTTGGTCTTGCCCATGACGATCAGCACCTTGCAGCGCGGGTCGGCGGCCCCGCTGGTCCACCACTTGCGGCCGTTGATGACGTACTCGCCGCCGTCGCGCTTGATGCGGGTCTCGATGTTGGTGGCATCGCTGCTGGCGACGGCAGGCTCGGTCATGGAGAAGGCGGACCGGATGCGGCCTTCGAGTAGTGGCTCGAGCCAGCGCTTCTTCTGCTCGTCGGATCCGAAGAGGTGAAGCAGCTCCATATTGCCGGTGTCGGGGGCCGCGCCGTTGATCGCCTCCGGGGCGAGGTGCAGGCTCCAGCCAGTGACCTCCGCGAGGCAGGCATAGTCGAGCTGGGTCAGTCCCGACATGGAGGGGAGGAAGAGATTCCACAGACCCTGCCGCTTCGCCTCCTGCTTCAGTTCTTCAACGACCGGTGGCACCTCGTGGCCGTCGAAGCCCGCGGCCAGCCGGTGGGCGTGATACTCGTCCTCGGCCGGAAAGACGTATTCCCCCATGAACCCGACGAGGGCCTGGTA
>JAOPYP010000206.1 GCA_025964635.1 Actinomycetes bacterium
GCTGCCGTCCCCGAGCAGGGCGACCACGTGGTCCGTGACCCGCTCCAGGAAGTAGCGGTCGTGGCTGACCAGCACCAGGGAGCCGGGCCATCCGTCCAGCAGGTCCTCGAGCTCGGTAAGCGTGTCCACGTCCAGGTCGTTGGTGGGCTCGTCGAGGAACAGCACGTTCGGCTCGTCCACCAGGATCCTGAGGAGTTGCAGCCGCCGCCGCTCCCCGCCGGACAGCTCCGCGGCGGGCGTCCACTGGGTGTCGCCGCGCAGGCCAAGACGGTCGAGCAGCTGGCTCGCGGCCGCGGCGCCCTGGGCGGAATCGAGCGTGCCGCGCACCTCGGTGACCGCCTCGCGCGGGGTGAGCCCTGGATCCAGCCCGGCGTCACGCTGGTGCAGGTAGCCGAGCCGGACCGTCTTCCCGCGGATGATCTCGCCGGCCACGGTGAGTCCCGATCTGTCGGTCTCCCCCGCGGCGGCGGGGCCGGACCCGGACCCGGACTCGGACCCGGACCCGGATTCGCCCGCATCGCCTCCATCGTGTGCGCCGCCCACACCGGCCAGCAGGTCCAGCAGCGTGCTCTTGCCGCTGCCATTCGGCCCGATCAGGCCGACCCGCTCGCCCGGGCCGAGCTGCCAGGTCACGTGATCCAGCAGCGTCCGCCGCTCGCCCGCCGCCGGCGAGATCGTCGCCGGGGAGGAGACCGTGGCCGTGACGTCCTCCGCCTCGAACACGGTCTTGCCCAGCCGCGCGGTGGCCATCCGGACCAGTTCCACGTCGTCCCGCGCGGGCGGCTCGCCCTCGATGAGCGCGTTGGCCGCGTCCACCCGGAACCGGGGCTTGCTGGTCCGGGCGGGCGGCCCGCGGCGCAGCCAGGCCAGTTCCTTGCGCAGCAGATTCCGCCGCCGCCGGTCGGTGGCCTCGGCGACCCGGGCCCGCTCCGCCCGGGCCAGCACGTACGCGGAATACCCGCCGTCGTAGCCGTGCACCTGCCCGTCGGCCAGTTCCCAGGTCCGGTTGCATACCGCGTCCAGGAACCACCGGTCGTGGGTCACCGCGACCAGCGCCTCCGGCCGCCCGGCCAGGTGCTGGCCCAGCCAGTCGATGGCCTCGACGTCCAGGTGGTTGGTGGGCTCGTCCAGGAGCAGCAGGTCGTGCTCCCCGATCAGCACCGCGGCCAGCGCGACCCGCCGTGACTCACCGCCGGACAGCCGGCCGGCCGGCCCGGCCAGGTCGATCCCGGGCAGCAGGGCGGCCAGCACCGACCGGGTCCGGGGATTGGCCGCCCAGGCGTGCTCGGGCAGGTCGCCGACGACGATCGAGGCCACGGTCCCGGTCAGCTCGGTGCGCTGGGCTAGCACCCCGGTCCGCAGTCCCCGGGTCCGGGTAGCGCGGCCGCTGTCCAGTGCCTCGGTCCCGGCCAGGACCGACAGCAGCGTGCTCTTGCCCGCGCCGTTGCGGCCGACGATGCCGATCCGGTCGCCGGCCGCGACGCCGGCCGACACCCCGTCCAGCAGCGGCCGCTGGCCGTACGCCTTGACCGCTCGCTCCAGGTTGACCAGGTTCGCTGCGGGACTGCTCATGCGCGTGCGGATGCCCTTACTCTCACGGCCCTTGCTCTCACGGCCGGCCGACCGGCCGTCCCGCCCCGTCCCCTCACGGCCTGCCTGCCGGCCGCCCGGCTTCCGGCCCGGCCGGGCGGGTTCCCGGCCCCCCGGCCGCGGCCGCGCTGATCACGGTCGCGCCCGGGGCGGGGCCGGTCACCGTGGCCACCGTCCGGCACACCCCCGCTCCGGCCAGGGAGACGGCCAGGTCGCGGGCGTGCGTCCCATCCCGGCCCAGGAACGCGCAGGTGGGCCCGGACCCGGACACGATGGCGCCGAGCGCGCCGTGCTCCCGGCCCGCGGCCAGCGCCTGGCGCAGCCGGGGCAGCAGCGACACCGCGGCGGGCTGCAGGTCGTTGCTGAGCAACGGGCCCAGTTCAGCCGGCTCACCCGAGCGGAGCGCGGCCATCAGGGCCGTGTTCAGCTGCGGCGGCCCCGGGTGATCAGCCTCGCCGCCAGCGTCCGATTGCCCGGCGCGTCCCGCCCGGAGCCGGTCACAGGCCGCGTACACCGCGGGGGTGGACAGCTGCTCGGCCGCGAACGCAAGCACCCAGTGGTACGCCCCGGCGGCCAGGGCCGGGGTGACCCGGTCGCCGCGGCCCAGGCCCACCGCGGTCCCGCCGAGCAGCGCGAACCCGACGTCGCTGCCCACCTTGGCGGCCACCTCGCCCAGTTCCTGGTGGCTCAGCCCAGCGCCCCACAGCTCGTTGCAGGCGACCAGCGCCCCGGCCGCGTCGGCGCTGCCGCCGGCCCGGCCGGCCGCGACCGGGATCCGCTTCCTGATCTCGATGGCCACACCGGGCGCGTCCCGGACCCCGGGGCCGACCGCGTCGACCAGCGCGGCTACCGCCCGGGCGGCGAGGTTGTCGGGGCCGAGTGGCACGCTGCGGGCGCCCTCCCCGCTGACCACCACGCTGTCGGTGTCCGCGGGGGCCACGGTGACCTCGTCGAACAGGGCCAGGGCATGGAACACGGTCACCAGGTCGTGGTAGCCATCCGCACCGGGCGGCCCCACGGAGAGCTGGAGATTCACCTTCGCGGGCACCCGCGCGGTCACAGCGGTCACGATTCCCCGATCGTAGCGGCCTGGGCGATCCGGGCGAACTCGGCGACGCCGAGCGACTCGCCCCGCGCCCCGGGATCCACCCCGGCCGCGCGCAGGATCCGTTCCGCGTCCGCGGCCGACCCGGCCCAGGTGGCCAGCGCGGCGCGGAGCGTCTTGCGCCGCTGCGAGAACGCCGCGTCCACGACCGCGAACACCTCGGCGCGCGGGACAGCGATCTGCGGGGGATCCCGCCGGGTGAACGCGACCAGCTGGGAATCCACGTTGGGCACCGGCCAGAACACCGTGCGCGGCACCGGCCCGGCCCGGCGGGAGTCGGCGTACCAGGCCAGCTTGACCGACGGCACGCCGTAGACCCGGCTGCCGGGCGGCGCGGTCATCCGGTCGGCCACTTCGGCCTGGACCATGACCAGGCCCCGGCGCAGCGTGGGCAGCTCGGCCAGCAGGTGCAGCACCACCGGCACCGCCACGTTGTACGGCAGGTTGGCGACCAGGGCCGTGGGCGGGGCGCCCGGCAGTTCCCCGGCCCCGATCCGCGCGGCGTCGGCGGTGAGTACGGTCAGCCGTTGCGGAAAAAAAGGCGCATGGGCGGCGACGGTCCCCGGGAGCGCGGCGGCCAGCGACGGGTCGATCTCGATCGCGGTCACGTGGCGGGCGGCCGGGAGCAGGCCCAGGGTGAGCGAGCCGAAACCGGGCCCGACCTCGAGCACGACGTCGTCGGGCTGCAGTCCGGCCAGCGACACGATGCGCCGGACCGTGCCCGCGTCGGTGACGAAGTTCTGGCCGAGCCGCTTGGCCGGCCGGACGTCCAGCCGGCGCGCTAGCTCCCGGATGTCGCCCGGGGCCAGCAGGGCGGGCACGTCCGGACCGGCACTTACCACGGGCCGAAGAGGCGCTCGCCGGTCGCGGTGACCAGCGCGCACATGTCCTCGACCGGCAACTGCTTGATCCCGGCCAGGCAGCGGAGGGTGCGGGCCACCATGGCCGGGGAGTTGGGCTGGCCGCGCGCGGGCACGGGGGTGAGGAACGGCGCGTCGGTCTCGGCCAGCAGCGCGTCGGGCGGGGTGGCCGCGGCGGCGTCCCGCAGCGGCTGCGCGTTCTTGAATGTCAGGTTGCCCGCGAAGCTCAGCACGTAGCCCGCGGCGGCGCACCGCTTGGCCATGTCCGCGTCCCCGGAGAAGCAGTGGAACACGACCCGTTCCGGCGGGCCCTCCTCCTCCAGGATGCGCAGCACGTCCTCGTGCGCCTCCCGGTCGTGGATCATCAGCGCCTTGCCCGCCTGCTTCGCGACCGCGATGTGCGCGCGGAACCAGTCCCGCTGCCCGGCGGGGTCGGCATGGTCCCGGTAGTAGTCCAGCCCGGTCTCGCCCACCGCCCGCACCCGCGGCTGGCTGGCGAGTGCGGCGATCTCCTCCAGTACCGCTTCCTTCTCCGCAACGGAACCCGCGGCGGCGCCGGTGTCGTTCGGATGGATGGCGACCGCGGCGTAGACGTCGGGCCGCCCGGCCGCGCACGCCGCCGACCAGCGCGACGTCTCCAGGTCCACGCCGACCGTGATGACCCGGGTGATGCCGACCGCCCGGGCCTGGGCCATGGCGTCCGGCACGGACGCGCCGAGCAGGTCCAGGTGGCAGTGGCTGTCGAAGGCCTCCGCGGGCAGCGGGTCCCCGGCGAGCTCGTCCGCGGGCAGCGGCGCGCCCGGCAGCGGGCTGCCTCCGGTCACCCGTGCTCCAGCCGGCCGAGCTCCTCGTCGACGATCGAGGGGTCCAGCTTCGTGAACAGCGGCTGCGGCGTGCTCAGCGGGGTGCCCGGCGTGACCGGCCGGGACTCCCAGCGGGCGGCGTCGTCGCCGTACTCCCCGGTGATCACCGGGTAGGACGGGCCGCCGTCCTCGTCCACTTCGTCGATCCGGGGCATCCCGGTCCAGGTGCCCTCGCCACCCAGCATCCGGTACACCTTGGCCGAGGACTCGGGCAGGAACGGCGTGAGCATGGTCTTCGCGTCGTCGACCAGCTGCAGCACCACGTGCAGGATCGTGCGCATCCGCTCCGGGTCGGACTCGCGCAGCTTCCACGGGGCCTGGTCGGACATGTACTTGTTGGCGTCGCCCACGGCGCGCATGGCGTCGTTGACCCCGGCCTTGAACCGGGACCGGCCCAGCGCGCCGCCGACCCGGGCGAAGGCCTGCCGGGACCGCTCCAGGATTTCCTGGTCGGCGTCGGTCAGCTTGCCGGGCTCCGGGATCGAGCCGATGTTGCGGGCCGCGAACGAGACCGAGCGGTTGACCAGGTTTCCCCAGGTGGCGACCAGCTCGTCGTTGTTGCGGCGGAGCAGCTCGCTCCAGGTGAAGTCGGTGTCCTGGTTCTCCGGGCCGGCCGCCGCGACGTAGTAGCGCAGCGCGTCCACGTCGTAGCGCTCCAGGAAGTCCCGCACGTAGATCACGACGGAGCGGGAGGAGGAGAACTTCCGGCCCTCCATCGTGAGGTACTCGCTGGACACGATCTCGGTCGGCAGGTTCAGCGCGCCGAGGGAGCCCGGGGTACCGCCCCGGCTGCCCTGGCCGTCGTAGCCGAGCAGCATCGCGGGCCAGATCTCCGAGTGGAAGACGATGTTGTCCTTGCCCATGAAGTAGTAGGACTCGGCGTCGGGCGCCTGCCACCACGCCCGCCAGGCGTCCGGGTCGCCGGACCGGCGGGCCCACTCGATCGACGCGGACAGGTAGCCGATGACCGCGTCGAACCAGACGTAGATCCGCTTGTCGGTGCGCTCCCGCCAGCCGTCCAGCGGGACCGGGACGCCCCAGTCCAGGTCGCGGGTGATGGCCCGGGGCCGCAGCTCGTTCAGCAGGTTCAGGGAGAAGTTGAGCACGTTGGGCCGCCACTGGCCGCTCTTGCTCTGCAGCCAGGTGGCCAGCACCTCGGTGAACGCGGGCAGGTCGAGGAAGTACTGCTCGGTCTCGACGAACTTGGGCGTCTCCCCGTTGATCCTGGAGCGGGGATTGATCAGGTCGACCGGGTCCAGCTGGTTGCCGCAGTTGTCGCACTGGTCACCGCGGGCGTGCTCGTACCCGCAGATCGGGCAGGTGCCCTCGATGTAGCGGTCCGGCAGGGTGCGGCCGGTGGACGGCGAGATCGCGCCCAGCGTGGTCTGCGGGAAGATGTAGCCGTTCTTGAGCAGGCCGAGGAAGATCTCCTGGACCACCGCGTGGTGGTTGCGGGTCGTCGTCCGGGTGAACAGGTCGTAGGAGAGGCCCAGCGCGCGCAGGTCCTCCGCGATCACCCGGTTGTAGCGGTCGGCGAGCTGGCGGGCGGTGAGCCCCTCGGCATCCGCGGCCACCTGGATCGGCGTCCCGTGCTCGTCGGTGCCGCTGACCATCAGCACCCGGTTCCCCGACATCCGCTGGTACCGGCTGAACATGTCGGACGGCAGGCCGAAGCCGGAGACATGGCCGATGTGGCGGGGCCCGTTGGCATACGGCCAGGCGGGCGCGGTCAGGATGTGACGGGTCGTCGCGGACATGGGTCCAGCCTAGGGGCAACTCCGGGCAGGTCCTGAACGGATTAAGCCAGCGGCATGGCTCAGCGCGGCCGGTCCTGGGCCCGGGCATCCGGGCCGCCGGAACCGTCCCGCCGGGCCGCCACCACGGCGTCGTACACGTCGCGTCGGTGCAGGCCGGACTCCCGGGCCACGGCGGCGATCGCCTCGGTCCGCGGCTGGCCGTCGGCGGCCCGGCGGGCCACCTCGGCCACCGCCTCCTCCAGGGTGAGCCGGGGTCCGCCCTGGTCGCCCTGGACGACCAGGGTGACCTCGCCCAGCAGGCCGCCGTCGGCCCAGGCGGCCAGCTCGGCCAGGGTGCCCCGGCGGATCTCCTCGTGGGTCTTGGTCAGCTCCCGGCAGACCACCGCCCGCCGGCCGGCCCCGAACGCCGTGGCCAGCTCGCTCAGGGTGGCCCCGGTCCGCTTGGCGGCCTCGAAGAAGACCAGGGTCCGGCGCTCGGCCGCCAGCCCGGCGAAGCGGCGGGCCCGCTCGCCGGCCTTGCGGGGCGGGAACCCCTCGAAGCAGAACCGGTCGCTGGGCAGGCCGGACACGGCCAGCGCCGCGGTCACCGCGGAGGGCCCGGGCAGCACCCGGACCCGGGCCCCCGCCTCGGCCGCGGCCGCCACCAGCCGGTACCCGGGATCGCTGATCGCGGGCATGCCCGCGTCGGAGACCAGCAGCACGTCCTGGCCCTGGCGCAGCGAGTCGAGCAGCCGGTCGCCGCGCTCCCGCTCGACCGCGTCCCAGTACGAGGTGACCCGGCCGGTCACCTCGACGCCGAGGGTGGCGGCCAGCCGTCTCAGCCGCCGGGTGTCTTCGGCCGCGACCAGCGTCGCCTCGGCGAGGGCCTGGGCCAGCAGCGGCGACGCGTCGCCGGGCCGCCCGATGGGCACCGCGGCCACCGTGAGCGTGCCGTAGCCGTCCCGGGTGGCGGGTTCGCTGACCGCCGGCGGCGCCTCGCCCGCGGCCGGGCC
>JAOPYP010000212.1 GCA_025964635.1 Actinomycetes bacterium
GGGCACCAGATCGAAGAAGACCACCCCGAGCATCAGCCCGGCGGCCGCCCCTAGGACGAGGTGCCGGCGGTCTCCCGCGCGCAAGGCCGCCCACCCGCCAAGCAGAGTGGTCAGGAAGGAGCCGAAGTCGACCAGGACCGGCATGAGAGACGACCCCCGGGACAGCTAGGATCACTCGGTGACCAAGCGCTATCGATAGTCGTATTGTCATGTGTTCCGGTCGGCAGGCATCACGCTGATCGTTTCACAGCGGGGAAAGGCATGTGCGGGGAGCGGCTGACGTCGGCGTGCGAGGGGCCGCTGGCCAATTCGTTGGGCGTGTCGTCCCTGGTGGGACTCGATGGAGTTTGCTTACCGAAGCGGTCAACGTCTTCGCCCGGTATTCCGTCACCACGCGTGTGGGATCAGCCGCCACCGGACCTGTTCTCGGTAGGCCTGGTAGGCCGGTGATCCGGCGAGCAGCTTCTCTTCCGCCAGGGTCCGGCCGATGTTGCAGGCGGTTATGAACGCGACGATCAGGACGTTCCGTGGTGACTGGCTCTGAAGTACGTATCCGGCTTGGATCAGCAGGTAGGACGTATAGACGGGGTGCCGGACGATGGCGTAGCGACCCCGGGTCTTGACGCCCCGGCTGGCGGCCACGAAGCCAAAGGACCGGCCCAGCGCCAGGAGCGAGATGGCGGCGGTCAGGCCGGCCAGCTGCAGGCTAAAGCCGGCTTACACGCCCCACGGCGGATGAGCGCCCGCTGGCCGCAGGAGCAGCCTGCCCGGATCAGATCATTCTGTACCGCGCACGCCGCGACGGCGGGCCTTCTCTACAGGCCCACGGCACCTACCCCCCGCGGGGGGGGGTTGGCGCCATGCAGGCCAACATGGTTCCGGAAGACCTCGCTTGTGATCGGCCCAGGCCCCAGCCGAGCCCGGCGGCGGCTGGTGGATCATCGTCATCCGGCAGCCAGAGAAAGGACCCGTTACACCTCGCCGCACCCTGGCCGCACTATGTCACCGTGGCGTGCAGGAAAGGCGGCTAGAGATCCGGGCCCGCAGCCGGCCGCCCATGGCATTCGAGCCAACCTGGCGGCGCGTGGAAACTCACCGCCCCAGCCGATCTGCACCTGCCCAAAACAAGATCAGAACGATAACCTTATCCGGATATCCAGCCCTGTCCGCTAAAGCGGAGCGCCCCAACGAGCCGTGGCACCAGCTAGTCCGGGAGCGCGGATGCCGGGAAGGGATAGGGCGGGGAGCGCCTTCGGCGAAGGGGGGATCAGGTGAGCCTGACCCGTGTAGGTGGGCTGGCCGTGGCCGTGGCCGCGAGCCTGGCAACGATCGCAGCAATGCTCGGGCCGGCGGTGGCGCAGGCGTCTGCTTCGGGAGGCGGCCCGTCTCCCGCAGTGACGCGCTACACCGGCACAGCGGGGGTTGCCCGGCTGGTGCCCAGGCACAAGCCGGCCGTCGGAGCGCCGTCGGCGCCGCGAGTGCTCCCGAGAGGGGCTCGCCGGCTGCCGTCTGGCCACTACTCGGCGGCCGAGGCGGTGCCCGGCGCGCCCGCGACAGCGCCAGCGGCCGCGGCGGCGGCGGCCACGGGTTCTGCTCTGGTCAACTTCAACGGCGTCAGCAGCCGGGACAGCCAGCTCACCAACTTTGAGCAAACGTTCGAACCGCCGGACCAGGGGCTGTGCAAGGGCAACGGCTTCGTGCTCGAACCGGTCAACTCCGCGTACCGCATCTACCGCACGACCGGGAAGTCGCTGCGCGGGCCCTTCAACATCAACGACCTGTTCAACGTCGGCGGCAAGGAGTTCACCAGCGACCCGCGCTGCTGGTTCGACCCCAGCACCCAGACCTGGTTCGCGACCGTCCTGTTCCTGAACGACTCGTCCACCGCGTCATCCCTGCTCATCGCCGTCCGGCACAACTCCGACCCGCGCGGGCTGTGGAACGAGTACTCGATCGACACGACGGACCCGTCCGGGAAAGGCTGCCCGTGCTTCGGTGACCAGCCGAGGATCGGGATCGACCAGGCCAACCTGTACGTCACCGCTGACGAGTTCTCCATCCTCGGGCCGCAGTTCAACGGCGCGGAGATGTGGGCGATCGATAAGTCCGACCTGGTTAACGGCATCGTGAGCCCGCACGTCGTGAACTTCCCCCACCTGACGACCGACACCACTGCGCCGCAGCCCGCCCTGTCCACGGGGCGGCCGGACGCCGAGTACTTCCTCAGCTCGCTGGACTCCAGCGGCACCGGAGACAACCGCATCGGTGTCTGGGCCATGACCAACCGGGACCAGGTTGGCCTGGGTGGTATGCCGACGCTGTCCAGCGTCGCCATCAACTCCGAGGCGTACGCCATTCCGCCGCCGGCTCCGCAGAAGGGTGCCAAGAGCAAGCTGGACTCCGGCGACGACCGGATGCAGCAGGCCGAATACGCCGGCGGCACGGTCTGGGGTGAGCTGACGACGGCGGTGCGGCCGGCCGGCGACAGCACGGTACGCGCAGGCGGCGCCTGGTTCCAGGTTAAGCCGGCGCTCGGCTCGGCCGGGATCGCTGGTGCGTCGATCGTCCGCCAGGGCTACATCGCCGCGGCCGGCAAATACGAGCTGTACCCGGCGGTGCAGCCGGACGCGGCCGGGAACGCGGCGGTCGTCTTCACCCTGACCAGCAGCGGGCGGTTCCCGAGCGCCGCCTATGCCACCCTGAAGGCCGGCGGCAAGCACTTCGGGCCGGCGGTCGTGGCGGCAGCGGGGACCGGGCCGTACAAGCGGGCCGCGGCGAACGCGCCGCGCTGGGGCGACTACTCCTTCGCGGTGCCGGACGGCACATCGGACTCTGCGTGGCTCGCCACCGAGTACATGCCGCCCAAGTCCAGCCAGACCACGACCGGGATCCGGAACTGGGGGACACGCGTCATCAAGGTCCCGCTCGGCTGACGGTCAGTGAGTCCCCGGGACCCAGTCCCGGGGACTCACTCACGGCTCCTGGAACTGGCGGGTCCGCGTCAGCGAATACCGCTATCGCAGTTGATGTTTGCGCGGACAGGCGCTCGTGATGTGACCGCGACGAGGACGTGAGGGCAGCGCGGGAGGACCTGCCTCGTCACGGCGACCAGCACATACCGGCCCTTCCCGAGCCTGAGGGAGTAGTGACCGTCGGCACGGGTGCGGGTGCTCGCGGTCACCCCGGCGGGCAGGGGCCGGGCCTGGACCCGGACCTCACCCACCGGGCGGGGCCTGCATAGGCGGCTGGGCCGCTCGACAGGACATCCCGGGCTGGCCTCGACCACGCCGGAGATAAGCGCGGTTGGGCCGGACGGCTGAGCCGGGTGCGTTCCAGCCGCGCGCACGCCGCATGAAGCGCTCACCAGGACAATGGCGGCTGCGGGCAGCAACCACCGGGCCTGCGGGCCGAACCATCGCATCGTGGCCGTCACGGCAGCTTGGACGGTTCGCTGGCGCGATCGGTTCCCGCGCCGCGGCGGCCGGGTCGTCCTGGCGCCGGGTGCACCCGGCGGCCTCGATCACAGCGGAGGCTCTCCGTCATCTCGGCCTGGCCGGCGACCGGGGGACTGGGTGCCTTCCGCAGATCGCTGGTCAGCGTCTGGCTGCCGCATTCGGTGGCGGAGGGATCGCGTCCGGGTCCTCGCTGACCGCGTAGATGATCTCGAAGCGGTCGGTGAACTTGCTGATGTCCTCGTCGGTGATGCGGATCGCCGGCGAGCGGTTCTTCAGAACCATCTGCAGCTCTCGGGCGGGCCAGTAGAGCAGCTCGTGGAAGGCGCCGAAGCGCCGGCCGCTTGCTCTGGCGTAGGCGAGTACTTTCCGGACGTAGAGATCCCGGTCGCTGTCCCGCTGGACGGCCGAGACAGCCAGATCGAGATCGCCGGGGTAGCCGGGAGCTGGATCTAGGTAACTGCCGAAGACCTTGATCTCCGCGATCGTCAGGAGTCGGCCGGGATCTGCGTTATACAGGCGGGCACGGTCGACGACCTGCACGAGATGGCGCCTGGCCGCAACCCGGCCGACTGGCTCTGGTCGTGCGATCGGCGCGGAGACGCCGTAAATTACGTCATCCTTCGAGCCCCGCATCCAGTCTCTCCCTGTCGCGATAATCGCGCGGCCTCACCGCGAGCGCGCTCGGACGAGTGCACCGGCCGGCGCTGAGGGCCTGTCCGCGGCGTGTTGCAGGGAGCTGGCCTGCCGCCTGCCGCGGCGCAGAACCCCACTCATTCTCACATCTATCCAACCAGCTTTTCGGGGACTTTGATGAGCTAAACGAGCTTTCATGGGGAGGGCAAGCTGGAGATGATGTGACTTTAAGTTGTTATTGGTGTAAAGTCAACAGTCGTTGTGGCTTGGTTGCACCGTTACCTGGCGTGGGCGCGTAGGGTCTCGCACACGTGTCGCGACCCTGGTCGGCATCCTGCGGGGAGAACGTTTTGCCCACTGAAGAACTCTCGGACGACGGCGTCGGGACCGGCAGTATCAGCCGGCCGCACGGCGCGGGGCGGCCCGGCTTGTTCAGCGACGAGCGCCAGGAGGAAATCCTGGCCTTGATCCGGCAGGAGCAACGGGTCTCGGTCACCTGGCTCGCTGACCGCTTCGCAGTGGTCGGCGAGACGATCCGGCGCGATCTCGCGGATCTGGAGCATCGCGGTCTCATCCGGCGTGTGCATGGCGGCGCGATCCCGGTTCAGAGGGTGGTGCTCGAGCCGCCGATCGAGGCGCGCCATGACCTCATGAGGCCGGAGAAGGAACGTATTGCCCTGGCGGCCCTCGCCGAGCTGCCCAGTGAGGGGTCCGCCTTCATCGAGGCCGGGAGCACTACCAGCTTCCTGGCCGACGTGCTGCCTGCTGACTGCCGTCTTACTGTCGTGACCAACGGCGGCTACATCGCCAGCGCACTCGCCCGCCACCCGAACCTCACGGTGCTCGCAGTCGGCGGACGGGTTCGCCCGCGCAGCCTCGCCTGCGTCGACGACTGGGCGCTCGACACACTCTCCAGGCTGCGGGTAACCGTAGCGTTCCTCGGCACCAACGGCCTGTCACCCGAGAACGGACTGACCACCCCGGACCCGGCCGAAGCCGCCGTGAAACGCGCCACGCTGTCCATCGCCCAGCACACCGTCCTGCTCGCCGACCACTCCAAGATCGGGGCAGCCAGCCTTCTCCGGTACGGCGACCTGAACCAGATTCACACGCTGATCACCGACAGCGGCCTGCCCGAGGGCCAGGCGCGTGACCTCGAGGACGCCGGACTCCAGGTGATCCGCGCCTGACCTGTGCATGTCCGTCCCGTCTCCGCGCTCAGCCCGGGTTAGGCCGGGAACTGCTCTTTCCCGGTTGGCTCAAGGTGTTCAACCTGATTCATGGCCTGGCGAAGCCGGGCGAGCTCCCAGTACATCTGCTTCCGCGCGCGGTTGGAGTTACCCAGGGGCTTGTGCTCCGGGAGACTGTGCCAGGGGTTGTAGCGCAGGACATCTGCGAATGCGAGCTGCTCGGCGGAGTCGAAGCGCTGGGCTGGCAGCCGCAGGCGCGCCACCGGCACGTACGCGGACAGCTCCTCCGGCCATTTGACCGTGGCATCCTCGATGGGCATCAGGAACGGATCGGTCTGGACCTGCACCATGAAATCGAACGTCCATGGCCCCGCGTCCAGGGTCCTGGTCATGGCATCCCGCAGGTAGTTCTCGGCCGGGCGGGCTGGGATCCTGGTCCTGGCCCGGGAGCATGGCTTCAGTGAGTACTGCACCGCCTGGCCATCACCCAGCAAGAATGGCACGTTGCTGTAGTACTGCACTTCGAGTGGATTCGCGAGCATCGGTGAGTAGAGCAGCTGCATGAAAAGGTGCAGCAGATGCGGGTCGAACGGGTTGATGGCATAGGCCAGCGGCGCCTTGGCGCGCACCCAGCGCTGCAGTGTCGCGTTCTCCTTGATGTTGGGGGTGACGAAGCTCGCCGGGCTGACCAGGATGAGGTCCTGGGTGAAGCGCTCGTCCTCCATCAGCTTGGGACCCGGGACGCCGATCACCTTGATCCCCACCGAGCACTGGCCGTAGTCCTCGATGTCCGGCGGCGCATACGGGCCCGGCCCGGAAAAGCGGACCCAGGCAGGATAGCTCCGGGGCTCGGCGAACAGGCCGTTCCGAAGGCCCACCGGAGCGCCCGGCAGCACCGTGAACTCGGCGCGCAGCACGCCGAACGTCTTCGTATTTCCGAACCGCTGCGCGCCGCCGGGCAGCCAGTTCTCCCGGGTGAACCTGGCCAGCTCGTCGATGATGTCCCGGGTGTACTGGTCCTCCCCGGGCAGCAGCCGCTCTTCCGCGATCTCGAAATGCTCGTCCTGGCGCCGCGTGTTCTGCACCGACTGCGCCCAGCCGAACAGTGGCGGCCGGAGCCACCGGTCGAACAGCGGCCGGTAGAGGAACTCCACCCGCCGTTCCAGCCGCCACACCCACAGGAACAGATCGCTGAGCGGCCGCAGGAACACGAAAGTGAACAGCCCTGTGGGCGACGGGAATCTGGGCCTGCGCCTGCGCGGCCGGCCGGGCGGGGCAGTCGGCATCACGATTCCTCCGGTGCCCGTCAGTCCGCGCGGGTGAAGTCCAGGGCGAAGTCCAGGACATGGCGCCGGCCCCAGAAGACAAGGCCGAGGTAGACGCCCGGGGCGATCTCCCGGATCTCGTCCCGGATCGTGTGGGCGACCAGCGAGGTCTTGGAGTAGTCGAGCACGATGCACGGCTTCCCGTCGTACCAGCTGTCCTGCGTGTAGACCGCGGCCGCGATCGCCGGGACGGAGAAGGCCGAGATGAGGTTCTTCAGCCGCCCCTTCCGTGCGTTCACCACCTTGCCCCGCCACAGCAGGGCGTAGGAGATCGCGGCAGCCGGCCGGGCCAGCAGGCCGCCGGTGCCCAGCAGCACCGTGCCCCGGCTGCGGCCATTGGGGATGGTTCCGGCGCTGCCGGACCGGAACAGCGCCCCGAGCTGGCCCGTGGTCGCGCCGATCAGGGTGGCGGGGTCGCTGGCGTCGATCCCGGCAGCGGCCCGGGCCGGCCGGGCGGCGGGCGGCCTCGCGGATCCCGGCACCGCGCGGGTCCAGGGCTGGAATGCGTTCGGCAGGGCGCCGATCGCGGGCCGCAGCTGCGGGTAGTGCCGCACCAGGACGGTGGCCATGCTGTTGTCGTTGATCCAGTCCATCCCGGCCTGTGTGTAGACCGCGGGCGTGTAGTCCTCGGTGAAGAACCTGTCGCTGTTCAGCCGCCGTGAGGCCATCAGGATGAAGATGCGGAACGCGGTGTCGCTGAACGCGAACCCGGCTGGCCGGCGTTCCGCGAACGCGCCGACGGTCAGGTCGACCTGCTCGATGTCGCCGTGGTAGACCCGCTCGATCTCGCGGGCCCACCCGGGGTTGCCGGTGAGGTCGTCGAAGTCTTTGGCCGGGGTGAGGTGCAGCAGCCGCCGGAACTCGTTGTATCGCGGCACGCCGAGTTCGCGGGAGCGCAGGATGTCGGTGGCGGCGAGATCCTGGAGGTCGCCGTTCGGGCGGTGAAACTCCTGCAGGTACCTGGGGAAGTTATGCAGGGTTACCAGGCCCGGATGCTGCGTGCCGAACGAGTACAGCAGGTCCGCGACGCCGATCTTGCGTGCCACGTCGAGGGCGTTCGCTCCGGCCAGGTCGCGCAGTGTCGCCTGCATCGTCTCCTGGTCGCTGGCGCTGGAACGCAGGCTGTAGTCGTCGGGCACCAGCGGATGCATCCGGTAGACCGCCACGAACTCCTCGGTGAGCGAGAACGGCACGCCGTACTGCTCGGTCGGCGAGCCGGGGATGCCGCTGATGACCTCGCTGCCGCTGATCCTGCCGAACAGCTTGTGCATCCGCTCGCCAGCCAGCCCGAACCAGTTCGCCCGCATCGCGATCTTCGTCGCCGGATGGGCGATGACCGCCGGCGTCCACTCGACCGTGTGAATCTTCGCGACCAGCGCGGCGTTGACCAGGCGCGCCCGCTGGAAGATCTCCTCATCCGACCACTCCGGGTAGTCGGCACGCAGCCGGTCGCAGATGGCGTTGTGCTCCAGCGTGAACAGGGTCTGCATCATCAGCAGTCCCGCCCAGAATCCGGGCACCAGCCGCGGGTCGGCCGCCGGGTCATCGGGCAGCGGCGGCAGCCCGTCCGGGTCGACGCGCAGCTTGCCGTCGGTGCCGGCCCGCACGAACCGCTGGGCCTGCGCAGACGTCCCGTAGATCTGGGACAGGTCCCACCAGTGGGTGCTGGTGCTGGCGTGAGTCGGCCGCCGCTGCTCCCCGGGCGGGGCGGTGGGGTCCGGCCGGCTCCGCATGATCCGCATTGGCCTGGCCGGCCACGGGTCGTCGTTGGTGAGCGGAATGTCCCAGGGATGGTCCGTCGGGCTCGTCCCGTGACTGAACCAGTCCTTGATCATGAACTGCAGCCAGGTGGCGACCAGCGCGTTAGCTGAGGTCGCCGGGATGAGCTGGTCCCGGGTGAGCAGGGCGCGGCTCACCTCGCGCGGGCTGGGCTGCATGAACTCCGACGGCGGATCGGCGTAGGTGCGGTCGATCGGCACATTCCGCCCGAACCGGAATCCGGCCATGCCCATCCTCGGCTCATCCAGGTCGTTGTAGGTGCCGTCGACGGTCCGGGTGGTGCGCACCTCCGCGGTGGCCGGCGCGACCGGGGGCAGGTCCACGGCTGGCTCGTCGCTGGTGTCGTAGAGGTTCCGCTTCCTGAGCACATCGCGGAGGCCGACGAGCACCACCAGCCCGAGCGGCACTGGCAGCCGGTGCCAGCCGACCTTGTGGTCAAGGAACTCGGCGGCGCTGTCGTACAGCCGCCAGAAGGTGGACTGGTGGTAGGCCGGTGGCCGTTGTGTGGCCATGCGATCACCCCGTTCTGGGTCCGGAGGGAACTGATCCCGGCAGCTGCTCCAGGTAGCGCAGGGCGGAGATGCCGGGCAGGAAGAAGTAGGCACCGCCGCGGGTGCGCACGAACTGGGGCAGGCCGCGGTACCGGCGGCGGACCGGGCGGGCTGGCACGGTGAAGGTCCGGCCGCGCGACTCACGGCTCCCGACGAGCGGATCGGAGTCGTCGTACAGGCCGTTGAATGCCGGGTCGTTCAGCCAGGTGTGCTGCACGAATTCGAACTGCCGGGCCAGGTTGGCGGCCAGGCAGATGAAGTGCAGTCCGGTCGCTCCACCCGGTCGCGGGCTGCCGCCGGCCGGGCCATAGCTGCGCCCGCGGCGGAGAAGCCGGTGCAGCGAGTTGACCTGCACGGATGCATCGGTGCCGGGGCGCGGGTCGAGCGAGTCACGTGGGTTGGCCCGGCGGATGTGCGCGCCGAGCGGGCAGGCCAGGCCCATGGGGTCGGTGTGGTGGTAGCCGAAGTCGTTGCCCTCGGCGAGCGCGGGATCGTCCCGGTACGGTGCCTTGACCAGCGGGGCGCCGCTCCGCCAGCGCCCCACCAGCTTCGCGGCCAGCGCGTCCTGCGCGCAGCGATCACCGGAGCCGTCCGGCCGGCGGGTAGCTTCGGCAGCGTAGTTCCAGAAGCCGTCAACATCCTGCTCAAGCTGGCGCAGTACCAGATAGGTCCCGTTGCGGCCCAGGTCGGCCTGGGAGGATCCGCCGGGATCCGGCGGCAGCAGCTGTCGTGGATCGGCGGACCTGGGAAGCAGCGGCCGATCGGTCAGCTGGCCGTAGCCGTTCCGGTAGCCGAGCACGAACTCGCCAGCCGGCACGGATCCTCCGGCCCGGCTGGCCTTCGGCAGCCCCTGCATCAGCGGCTGGGAGATTCCGTCGTGGAAGCCGAACGGCTCATGGTCCTGGCGTTCCAGCGTGTCCAGGACAGCGAGGGCCCGGGCATCCGTGGCAGCGAGCTGCTGCGCCAGTTGCGCCTGCCGTTCATCGAGCAGTTCCGCGGTGGCCGCGTACAGCAAAATGAGGCCGTCGATGGCTGGCCCGGCCGGGCCGCCCCAGGCCCACCCGCGCGAGCCGGACTCGCCGACGTCGCCCAGGAACCGGCTCCGGTTCGCGGCGGCCATCCCAGCCAGGAACTCCAGCGAGAACCCGGCGACTGCCGTCTCCGGGAGGCCGAGCCGGCGCAGGCCAGCAGGGGTGAACGCGACCTGCACCGCGGTATCCGCGGAGAACCTCGGTGCCGCGGTGGTGACCCGCGGCAGCAGCCAGCCGAGCAGCCCGCGGGCGGCGGACTGGCCGTCGCACGCGAAGAGGGTGAACCGGGCGTGACCCAGGCTGCTGTATCCGCGGGCGACGATGCCCTGGATGCCGGCTCGGTCAAGCGTGTCGGTCATGGGTCGCCTTACAGGAGGGAGAGCCACTGCTCGGCCTGGACCGGGGTCATCTCGCCGGGCAGGCCGGCCCGGATCCGGGCGTTGTTCGCGATGTTGCCCGCGCTGAGCGCCGGGTAGGCGGTGTACCAGGCCGGCACCGGGACCTGATGATTGCGCAGGGTGTACTTGAACGGCTGCTCGAGCCTGGCTCCGCCCCAGAGCAGCCACCGGGTCGGCGGATAGCCGACAGCGCTGCCGAAGACCGCGTTCAGGCCCCACCAGATCTCGTTGATGAAGTCGTCGTTGTAGGCCTCTACGGCGCCGTCATAGTTGCTCACGAACGTCATCCGGCGCCAGCCGTCCAGCGGCACCCAGCGGGCGAAGTGGATCGACTTGACCCCGGCCAGGCTGCCGTGGGTGAACAGGTGCCGCGCCCCGTAGCTGGTGGCCAGCTGCACGGCCCGCATGGTCAGCACGTGCAGCCGCCCGGGCTTGATGAAGCCGATGACCGCGTAGGGATTCTGCGTCTCATAGTCCTCCCAGGCTTGGAGCCTGGCCAGCTGCGGCTGGGCCGGCCGCTTGATCTCCGGCTGAGGCGCGAGCTCGGACATCCGCAACGCCACCAGCCACAACGGGAGGATGGCCAGGAGGACTGGCATCAGGAGCAGGAGCAGCAGTGGCATGGCCGCCTTGTGCACAGCCTCGCGGATCCGGAACAGCAGGGGTGGCTCCGGCGGCGGCCGCCACGCCCAGCTCAGGTCGCCGCGGCCGGCCACGTAGTCCTGCAGATCCTGCCGTACCCCGGCCGCGGCCCGGCCCGTCCAGCCGCCCTGGTCGAGACGATCCTCCAGTGCGTCCCGCAGCTTCGCCTCCTGCCGGATCTGGTCCAGGCCGCGGCCGACGGTGTTGACGTAGTAGGCGCTGGCTGGCACCAGATGCCGCCGCAGCCAGGCGATCCGGGTCCGGCGGCGGGCTCCGGGCCCCGGGTAGCCCGCGCAGTGCGCGAACGCCTGATCAATGCCGTCGCCCGCCACGTCGATGAGCTGGGCCAGGTGACGCCGCAGCGGGGCATCCACCTCGCTCATGAAGACCAGGCCGGCTGGAATTGGCCGGCCATCTAGATCCGCCACCTCGTCAAGAAGGTAGAGCCGGGCGAAATGGACCCCGCGCAGGTGAGCGAAGTCGAAAGGCGGCTCGGTCAGGCCCTTCCGGCCGGTATCGGCGAGCAACTTGCGAAGGGGCGGCAGCTGATCAGGAGAAACCTCCGCCCGGATGGTGACGCCAACCTGGTATGGCATGGAACATCCCCCTAAATGTCCAGGCACCATCCACTGGCCCGCCATCCGGTTCGGCCAGCCCCAACCCAGAGTGAACGCCGCCCGCCGTAGCCGGCGTACAAAGTCCCCGCCACCCGCACCACTCACAATGAACCTTTGACACGGGGGTGTAAAGACTGCCGCGATGATCGGCTGAGGCTTACCGGTGGCGAATCGTTGACTGCTGCCTGGTGCCGTGCGACTTTCGATTCTGTCCGGCGCGCTTTCCGAGGAGGCCTCGATGCCGCTCAGCCGTGATCATGCACGTCTTGCCCTGGCCACCATCCGCCTGGTGAACGGGACGCTGGCCCTGCTGGCGCCGAACACGCTGCTCCGCAGGCTTGGAGCGGATCCGGACGTGAGCAAGGTGGCGATATACCCGACGCGGATGTTTGGCGTCCGTACCATCGTGCTCGGGGTGCAGCTTCTCATCGATGCCCCCTCGCCGGAGGCAGACAGATTCGGTGTGGTCATCCATGCCACCGACGCCGCAACAGCGATTGCGGCCGGGGTCCGCCGGCAGCTGCCGGTGCGGGTCGCCGTGATGACGGCCGGGATTTCGCTGACCAATACGGCACTTGCCCTCGTCATCGCCTGGCCGGAAAATAGGGATTCCGGCGAATATCCGAACTAAATCGGAAATTGTCGCGCTTATGCGCATTTGTGCGCGATCGAGCATTATCCGGCCGGACCCAGCCTCGCTCCTGCGGCCGCACGCGGCGGCGAACAGCAAGCTCAGCAGCATAATCCCTGCTGCCCACTTGACAGCCACATCTGGCACGCGGACGATGCGGTCAGGTTCTGGTCAGCTTACTTGGAGCGGCTGGATTGCCTCCGGGCTGGGGGAGGCGGGGGGGTCATGACATCACTAGGTGCAGCCAATGACGGATCCGGCGTAGATATCGCACTGCCGGTAATAGCCGGCACTGGGCCGGCGCATGCAGCCGGCCCGGACGGAATGGGGGAAGACGACTGGGCCATCTGCTGCTCGGGGGGCGGCATCCGTTCTGCGGCCTACTGCCTGGGGGCACTGCAGAGCTTGGAGAAGCGCGGGGTCCTCGAGAAGGTCAAATGGATCCTGGGCGTGTCCGGGGGCAGCTATATCGCCGCATCCCGGGCGCTGGTAGCACACAAGTTGCCTGCCGGAGCTGCGCCGCCCGCCTACGCCCCCGGAACACCAGAAGAGCTCAACCTGCGGGACAACACGCGCTATATCGCGCCTGACGGGGCGACGGTGCTGGCCGGCGTGCTGTCGCTGATTCTCGGGGCCATGGTGACGTTCGTCATCGCTACCGCCCCCGTGTATGCGGTGGCCCACGCCTGGGGGTGGCTGCTGCGCTGGCAGGGTGTGCTGGTCCCGTCCGGGCCGTACAGCTTGGCCGCGCACGTTACCGCACCGGGCTGGTGGCTCCCCACGGTGATCGCGGCCGGGATCATGCTGGTGATGTTCCTGTTCTGGTGGCTGACGCTGGAACCGACGACGCGCTGGCCCCGCCGGGCGCACTGGTGGATGTCACTAAAGCCGGATGACCGGGACCGCGGGGCCAACCGGGCGCGCCTGCTGAGCTGGGCTGCCACTCTGGTCGCTGGCCTGGCCCTGGCCATGCTCGCGGCGCCCCTGGCGATTTCCTGGCTGACGCACAGTACGGGATCACTGGGCACTGTCGTGCACTTCATTGGGTTCGGGTCGAGGCCGTCGTGGTCGCTCCCGGCTCTGGCCGGTCTGATCGCCGCGGTAACCGTGATTGCCCGGTACTGCCAGGCGGGCCTGGCCAAGTGGAATGCGGTGGGCGGCCCGGCCAAGGCCACGGGCAGGAATGCGGCCCCGG
The DNA here is from genome assembly GCA_025964635.1 of Actinomycetes bacterium. Taxonomy (GTDB): domain Bacteria; phylum Actinomycetota; class Actinomycetes; order Streptosporangiales; family Streptosporangiaceae; genus RYN-230. The sequence continues at coordinate 13,448 of JAOPYP010000212.1, forward strand.
CCAAGCCGGGCTTGCTCACCCAGCTGGCTGGCTGGCTGCGCCAGAAGCTGCTGCCGTGGCTGGCCAGCGCGGTAATCGTGCTCGGCGGCGCGGTGCTCGCACTGCTGTGGACAAGCGGCGGCGCCAGCGCTGGCTTCACCTCAGCCCAGCTCGTGCAGGTGATCGCGGCGCTGGTGATAATCGTGCTGGCCCGCGTGGCCGTGAACGTTAACCGCTTGTCGATGCACGATTTCTACCGGTGGCGGCTGGCCGACGCCTTCGCTGTCACCCGGCAGGCGGCGGAGCAGAAGAACCCGCTGGAGGCGCGCAGGCTGTTCGCCGAGGCTGCCGCCACCCGCCTGTCCGGGCTTTCCCGCAAAGCCGGTGCCAATGGCCAGCCAGGCCTGGTGATCTGCGGCACGGCGAACATCAATGCGGCCCGCGAGGTTCCCCCGGGACGGGGTGGCTTCTGCGTCACCTTTGATCCGCAGCACGTGACCTTGCACCGGGAGAAGGGGCTGAAGCAGAAGGCGGATCGCTCGGAGGCCCTGACCTCCGACTATGAGGCTCTCGTGGGCCATCGCAGATGCACCTTGTTCGATGTGTCCGCGATCAGCGGGGCGGCTATCTCACCCCTGATGGGTGCTGCGACGCGGCACGCCTACCGGCTCCTGTTCACCACGACCAACGTCCGCCTCGGGGTATGGCTGCCGCACCCGAACGTGGTCCGGGATGCACGCAATCACCTGAATCGTCAGTCGGCGCGGGCCTGCCCGGCAGCGGCGCACGCTCAGCGGCCGGAAGACCGTCCGAGCCAGCCGGAAGCGATCCAGGAACCGTGGTGGGCGCGGCGGCCGCTGCTCTTGCTGCTCTGGTACCTGGCGCCGCACCCCCTCTGGGACCGTACGGGAAAGGCGGACCATGACCTGGAGGCCCGGCTCTGGGCCCACGTGCTCGAGCGCAGGCTCCGCGGCGGGCGGTCCGGCGCGCTGTGGTACCGGGCCATGCAGCCCACCCTCGGGCTGCTGTGGGCCGAGGCCGCCGGCCACCTGAGCTACCGCGACACCTGGATGTATGTGACCGACGGCGGTCACTACGAGAACCTCGGCCTCGTCGAGGCGCTGCGCCGCGGCGCCAAGTACATCGTGGTGCTCGACGCCTCCGGCGACAAGGCAAACACCTGGTCCACGCTCGGCGGCGCCATCACGCTGGCCAGGTCCGACGCTGGAGTAGACATCAAGCTGGAACCGACCACGATGACCGGCGGCGGGCAGCACCTGGCCCCCGGCCAGGTAGTCCATCCCTGGGCGCACGGCACGTTCACCAGACCGGGGAGCGTGCCGGGGCTTCCGGATGAAGGCGAGATCTGGGTGTGCAAGCTGGGCTGGTGGGCCGGCGCACCGTGGGACGTCCGTGCCTATGCGAAGTCTCACTCCACGTACCCATGCGACCCCACGCTGGAGCAGTTGTACGACGCCGAAGAGTTCGAGGCTTATCACCAGCTCGGGGCGGCCGCCGTCCTGGCCGCCGCTGACCACTGCACACCACCACTGAGGTGGTCGCCTTCGTCCAGCATCCCGTCCGGTATCCAGGCCTGAGACGCATCCCGGGGCTGGACAGGACCGGTTACTCGTAGGTGTGCAGGGCGACCTGGTCGATGACGAGCACGTCCGCGGCCTGCTCCGCGGTGGCTAGCGGTGACGGGCGGACGACTGGAATGGCGGTGATGGTGACAGTACGCAGGTCCTGCTGGATAAGGTCGCGGACGGCGTCCGTGACGGTGAGCGTGCGCACGGCCGGCACGAGCGCGTGGGGCGGGCGCCGGTCGAACACGCTGACCGGCGGCCGGACTTCGCAGTGTCCCTCGTCCCCGAAGCAGCCGCCGTGCCCGAACACCGAGAACTTACCGGCGAATCCGGCATCGGCGGTGAGCGGCGTATCGGGGCCAGCGTCGGGATGGTTGGCGAAGATGCGTACCTCGTAACTGGGCCCGCTGTGATCAAGCCCGTAGAACGTAAGGTCAGCCCGGGCAAATTCGGGCTGGCCGGTGCCGGCTGGCAGCTCGATCTCGAAGGAGACAGCCATGCCGGTCACCCGCCTATCAGGGTTCTGGAGGAGAAGGAGGCGTAATCATAGCCCAGCGCATTGGCGTCGATGGTCTGCCCGACCGTGATGTTGAACGGCGGCAATGCCTCGCCAAGCAGCCCGGCGGGAACCACGGCGGTGGGGTGGCGCAGCTGCCACAACCGCCAGAGCCGGTCGATCATCACGTGGTGGGCGAAGAAGACCGGGTCATAGGCAGCGAAGGGGATCTCGGCCATGGTCCCGCCGGCCCAGACGTGCACCTCATCGTGGTAGGCCTCCAGCTGTTGCTGGAAGTCCAGGAAGTCGCCCCGGCCCAGCAACTCGCTGATCTGCGCAGCGGTAGGCAGGCTGGCCGGGTCGGCGGGATCACGGGAGGTGCGGGCGGGCACGCCTGCGCCGCCCTGCTGCTGGGCCAGGGCGCTGATCGGGCCGCCTGCCAGCGGGTTCGGCTGCCCGTCGGCCTCGGCGTCGGTATAGCGAAGCGGGAACCCCACCTGGTGTGACCATGCGGACGACCAGTCCCACCAGGGCAGGGTCACCGTCGGCTCGTACTCCTTCAGCGTTAGCTCGAAGTAGTAAAGGTAGGCCCGGTGCCAGGCCAGGAAGAGCGGGGTGTGGTGCTGGCAGTACATCGGCAGCGGCAAGCCATGGATACCGGCCCAGTGCAGCCACCCGCGATCGTCGCTGACCTGCATGCTGGCGCTGAATGCGCGGCGCAGCACGGCCAGCTGCGGCCCGCGCAACATCGCCACGTTCTTACGGTACGAAAGCGGCGCCTGGACTACCCGTTGCGCCGGCAATGTAGCGACCGTCATCCCGTCTCCTCAGCACAGCAGCATGCCCGGCTACGCCGTCACGACGCGCCGGGCGGTCCCGGCCAGGCCAGCACCCCGGCTTCAACAGCCAAGACGTCCAACGACGGTGACGGTCAGCCTGCCATCGCTGGTCTCCGTCGTGGCCACGCCCCGATCCCCATCCCCGCGGGCGGCGGGCATGCACGTCGCTGCCCGTCCCACCTGACTCCTGCTCTAGTGCCTCGTGGGCACCAGGTCAAGTACCCATCAAGGGACGTTAACGTACCTGCAAACCCGGCGCGCGAACGGCTGTCCCGCCGCCGGATCAGGCTGGGAAGCTGCTGTCCGTGTCCCGAGTCGGGCCCTGGTCCGGAGCGGATGCCCGCCACCGGCGTGCGCTCACGCCACGGACCGCGGTAATGGCGGCGGCGATCCACGGGAGCTGGTGCTCGCCGTCACGGACGATAAGGATGCTGTGCCGCGCCGTGCTGATCCCGGCAATGGGGATGCGGGCTACCGGCATGCCGCTTCCGGCCGGGGTCTGCTGCGGGGCGATGGTGACCCCCCATCCGATCCCGACCAGCCCGACCGCCGTCCCTATGTCGTCCACCGAGGCGGCCAGTTCAGGCTGGAAGCCGGCCGAGACGCACAGGGCGATGACCAGGCGCCCGAGGGTGCTCGCCGGGCAGACGATCCAGGCTTCCCCGCGCAGCTCGGCCATCGTGCACTGTTCCGCCTGGGCCAGCCGGTGCCCGGCCGGCACGCACAACCGGAGCGTGTCGTGGCCGAGGTCCCACTCGCGCAGTCCGGGCCTCGGCCGGGGCTGCGGCGCGCCGAAGCGGGACACGATCGCCATGTCGAGATGGTCGCGCAGTATCGCGTCGGCGCTGGTCTCGTCGGTGGACGCGATGAGCTGGATCTCGACCTTCGGGAACTGCCGGCGCACCTCCATCAGCGCGTGGCTCATGATCTGCGGCCCTTCGCGGAACGGCACGCCGACCCGTAGCAGCCCGCTGACGGCCAGGTCGTCCCGGGTCAGCGTCGCTTCCGCCGCACGCAGTTCGACCAGGATCCGCTCGGTGTGCTCGAGCAGCACGCGGCCGGCCGGGGTGAGCGTGACCCGGTTGCCGCGCCGGTCGATCAGGGAGGTGCCGGCCTCCGTCTCCAGGGACGACAGCTGCTGGGATACCGCCGACCGGGTGTAGCGGAGCGCCCGGGCAGCCGCTGCGATCGAGCCTTCGGCGGCCACGGCTCGCAGCATGATCAGTTTGCGGACGTCGAGCATGCGTCACATCCATTAACGCCACGTGTCGCCGATAGTAACTCCAGATTACTTGTCGCAGGTATCGGCGGCTTGCTCTAGTGAGTGCCATGCGAGCGGCCCTGACCGAGATACAGCGGATACCGACGTCCGGTGCCCGGGCCGTGGCCGCGTTCACGGTGGGGGGCCGGCATCTGCTGGCCATCCCGCAGCTGGCCCGGGACATGCCCGGCCGGCCGCCGGGAATGAACGGCGGTGACAGCGATACCGAGCTGCTGCTGCTGCTCCGGTCTGCGGGCGGGCGCTTCGGGCTCTGGTCGGCGCTGCCTGCCCCGGGCGGCGAGGACGCCGAGTTCTTCACCATCAACGGCCGCTCGTTCCTCGCCGTGGCCAGCATCAGGACCGGGTCCGGCCCCTATGAGCTCGCGACCGAGTCACAGATCTTCGCCTGGGACCGGGACCGGTTCGTGCCGTTCCAGAGCGTGGCCACGTTCGCGGCCAAGCAGTGGAAGCACTGGAGCATCGGCGAGCGGCATTTCCTCGGGCTGGCGCAGGGCGTCGTCCACCCCGGCGACGAGGACCGCAACCGCGACTCGGTCGTCTACGAGTGGGACGGCTCGTCGTTCAGGCCGCAGCAGCGGATCCCGTCCCGCTGGGCCTATAACTGGCACCCGTTCTGGATCGGAGACGCGTTCTTCGTCGCTCACGCGGAACACGCCGGCGCGAGCGTGCTGTACCGCTGGGACGGTACCCGGCTGCAGCCACACCAGACGCTGGCCGCGGCGGCCGGGCGCGCGTTCGGGACCTTCGACGACGGCGGGACCACCTACCTCGTCGTCGCCTGCATCTCGGCGCCGAGCCGGGTGATGCGCTGGGACGGCGGCCGGTTCACGGACATCCAGGCTCTTGACGGCCTGGGCGGGCGGGAGCTCGCGGTCGTGCGCACCGGCGGCCACCTGCTGGTCATCCGGGTCAACTTCATCCTCGGGACACCAGCCGACCCGCACCCGGTCCTCGACTCGCAGGTCTACGCCTGGGACGGCGGCGGGCTGAGGATCGCCGCCCAGTTCCCGACGTGCGGCGGCACCGATGTCGCGGTGCTCAGCCAGGCCGGTGGCGGCGTCGAGCTGGTCGTGTCCAACTCGCTGTCGCCGCAGCTGCGCTTCGCCGCCGAGACGGTCCGCTACTCCCTGTCCCTGCCACCATGCTGAGCCGCTGATGCCCCCGTTCGAGAGTGCCGAGCTGGTCGAGCTGTTCATGACGTACACCGGCGGGCCGGCCGGCATCGGCGCGCACCTCGCCGAGACCGTCGTCCACCACAGCGCCCGCGACCCGCTGCTGGTGGCGACCGGGACCGACCTGGCCCTGTTCCCGGGGGACGGCTCGGCGCCGGCCGTCGAGCCCTACCGGCTGTCGACCCGCGGATTCAGGGAACTGGCCGCGGTATCCCATCTCGGCCCGGCGCTGGCCAGCCTGGCCCGGATGCGCGAGGCTGACCCGGCTGGCGGCTGGCGGGCTGACGCCGGGCGCCTGCTTGAGGCGTGCAAGGCGGCGCGGGCAGCCAGCTCGGCGGAACTATGGCAGGACCACATCGCGGTCCGCGCGTTCGCCGGCCGGGAGCAGGCGATCGCCACGATGGTCGACTACAGCTGCCGGCTGACCGAGCGCCGCCTCGAGCGGGCCCTGGACGACCCGGCCTCCCTGACCATGGCCGCGGTCCGGCGGGATTACCTCGACGGCCCGGCCGGCGACCTCCCGGTGCCGTTCAACCGCGTCATGATCGCGACCTTCTTCCTGTCCGGCCTGGACATCGGGCACCGGCTCATCGGCTGGTTCGACGAGCTGGACATCGCCTGGGAGCGGGCGATGGTCATCATCGCCGGACGGGCCGGGCGGCCGACCGCGGGCGTCACCGAGGAATCCAACAGCGTCGCCGGGATCGTGCGCGCGGCCTCGCGCGGGAGGATGGCCGGCG
>JAOPYP010000222.1 GCA_025964635.1 Actinomycetes bacterium
TGGTCCAGGAGACGTACCTGCGGGCGTGGCGTTCCTACGACGGGTTCGAGGGCCGGTCGTCGGTCCGCACCTGGCTGTACCGGATCGCCACCAACGCGTGCCTGACCGCGATCGAGCGCCGCGGCCGGCGGCCGCTGCCCTCCGGGGTGGACGGGCCGGCTGACGATCCGCGCGCCCCGGTCGTGGCGGCCCCGGACGTGCCCTGGCTGCAGCCCATGCCGGGCGCGTGGCTGGGGGAGACACAGGACGACCCCGCGGCGGTGGCCGCGGCCCGGGCCGGGACCCGGCTGGCCCTGGTCGCCGCCTGGCAGCACCTGCCCGCCCGGCAGCGCGCGTTCCTGATCCTGCGCGACGTCCTCGAGTGGCCCGCCGCCGACGTCGCCGACCTGCTCGGCACGACCACCACCGCGGTCAACAGCGGCCTGCGCCGGGCCCGGGCCCTGGTTGCGCGGGCGCGGCCCGACCAGGACGATGTCGCCGAGCCCGCCGGCGAGCACGAGCGGACGCTGCTGGACCGGTTCGCGGCCGCGTTCGAGGACGCCGACGTGGCCGCGCTGGCCGGCCTGCTCCGCGACGACGTCGTGCTGGAGATGCCCCCCATACCGGCCTGGTTCAGCGGCCGCGGCCCGGTTTTGACCTTCGTTGCGGAGAACATCCTGACCACGCGCGGACGGTTCCGGATGCGGCCGGCCCGGGCCAACGGCCAGCCGGCGTTCGCCACCTACGAGCGCGGGGGCGACGGGGCGTACCGGGCGCACGCGGTGCAGGTGCTCACCCTCGCGCCGGGCGGGATCGCGCGGCTGGACATCTTCCTCGACCCCGGCCTGTTCCGGGTGTTCGGCCTGCCGCGGCAGCTGGGCGAGGCGGTTCCGGCCGGCGCGGCGATTCCGGGGCCTGGCGCTGGTCTATCTGGGTAGCCGGCTGCACGGGGCGGCCGGGAACCCTTTGGGGGCACGCTCATGACCAGAACAGATATAACGGCCCGCCCGGCGCTGGTCACCGGGGCCAGCCGCGGGTTCGGCCGGGCGATCGCCACCGCCCTGGCCGCGGCCGGGGCGGCGGTCGTGGGCGTGGCCCGCGACCGGGCTGCCCTGGACGACCTGCGCGACAAGCTGGGCGGCTCGTTCACGCCGGTGGCCGCGGACGCCGCCGACCCTGTCGTGGCCGGGCAGCTCATCGACGCGTACCGGCCCGGGCTGCTGGTGCTCAACGCGGGCGCCGCCCCGCTGACCCGCCCGATCCAGCAGCACACCTGGCAGACGTTCAGCCGGAACTGGGACGTCGACGTGCAGCACGTTTTCCACTGGACCCGCGAGGCGCTGCTGGCGCCGCTCGAGCCGGGCAGCACCGTCATCGCGCTGTCGAGCGGGGCCGCGCTCCGCGGGTCGCCGCTCAGCGGCGGCTACGCCGGGGCCAAGGCCACCGTCCGGTTTATCGCCGCGTATGCCGCGTCGGAGTCGGAGCGCGGGGGACTGGGCATCCGCTTCGTGTCGGTGCTGCCCCAGCTGACCCCGGTCACCGGGCTGGGCGCGGCCGGGGTGGCCGGATACGCGGCCCGGGAAGGCATCGAGGTCGCCGACTTCCTCGACCGCGCCGGGCCGCCCCTGACCACGGAGCAGGTGGGACAGGCCATCGTCACCCTCGCCGCCGATGGCGCGGACGGCCATGACGCGTACCTGCTCCGGGCGGCGGGCCTCACTCCGGTCCCGTGAGCGGCGACGGCGGACCACTCCAGCCGCTGATGGCGGCCATGATCTGCGGGGTACCTGCCCCGCGGCCCGGGCGCGGGCTGCGGGGCAGGCGGCCCGGGTGCGCTGACCGGCTCACTACGATGGCCAGCAACGATATGCCACCGGCCACGTACTGACTGGAATGAACCACGCACATGCGACAGCGCCGTCCCGGCTCGTACCCGTGCGCCGGGAGGCTGCCCGCGGTGCGGGGCGTCCCGGGCGCCGGGCGGCGGCCGGGTTCTCGCGTCCTCGCTGGCCTGCTGCTCGTGGTGCTGGCGGCCGTTTCCGCGTGCGGCGGATCGTCTGCGGGAGGCGAGCAGCCCACGGCGGCGACGCCGCACGCCACGGCCAGCCGGACCGGACCCAGCTCCCCGGCGGCCCGGCCGTCCGCGGCCACGGGCACGCCCCGGTCGTGCGCGGACCGGGTGCTGGCCCGGATGACGCTGGCCCAGCGGGTGGGACAGCTGTTCGTCGTGGGGCTGGCCGGCAGCGTGCTGGACGCCGCCACGGCCCAGGCGATCCGGACGTATCACTTCGGCTCGGTCAGCTTCATCGCCACGGACACCACGGGAGTGGCGGGGGTCGGCGCGGTCACCCGGGCCGTGCAGTCGCTGTCCTCGCCGCGGGTGACCGGCGGGGCCCGGTTCTTCGTGGCCGCCAACCAGGAAGGCGGCCAGGTCCAGGCCCTGCACGGCCCGGGCTTCGCCACGATGCCGAGCGCCGTCACGCAGGGGATGCTGCCGCCCGCGCAGTTGCGGCGCCTGGCGCAGACCTGGGGCGGGGAGTTGCGGGCGGCGGGCGTCAACCTCAACTTCGCCCCGGTCATGGACGTCGTGCCGGCCGCGGACACCAGCCAGAATGCGCCCATCGGGCAGCTGATGCGGGAGTTCGGCCCCACCCCGGCCGTGGTGGCCAGCCACGGCGTCGCGTTCATCGGGGGCATGACCCGGGCAGGCGAGGCCACCACCGCCAAGCACTTCCCTGGCCTCGGCCGGGTGAAGGGCAACACCGACTTCAGCGCCGACGTCGTCGACACGGTCACCACCCCGGGCGACCCGTACCTGAGCACCTTCCAGCAGGGCATCCGCGCGGGTGTCCCGCTCGTGATGGTGGCGCTGGCCACCTACACGCGCATCGACCCGCGTCATCTCGCGGTCTTCTCCCCGGTCGTGATGCGCACCATGCTCCGCGACCGGATGCACTTCGGCGGCGTGATCATCTCGGACGACCTCGGCGCGGCACAGGCGGTGGCCAGCGTGCCGCCCGGAAGCCGGGCGGTCCAGTTCATCGCCGCCGGCGGTGACCTGGTCACGTCGAAGTACGTGGGCCCGGCGCAGGCCATGGCCCGGGCCGTGCTGGCCCGGGCCCGCGCCTCGCGGGGGTTCCGGGACGAGGTCGACGCGGCCGCCGCGCACGTGCTGGCGGCTAAGCAGCGGTTCGGCCTGCTGCCCTGCTGACCGTCCGGCAGCGCCGGGCTGGCCCTAGACGGCGGGCGCTCTCCTGGCCATGAAGAACAGGCTCGGCCCGAACGACAGCGGCGCGAGCGGGACCTGCATGGCGTACTCGGCGGCGAGCAGGAGCCGCTCGGGCATGAATCGCTTGAGGGCCGGCTGGCGAAGGTTCGACACCGACAGCACCCGCTCGACCTGGAGACCGCAGGCGCTCAGCTGGCGGATAACAGCGGCGGGATGATGGTTGACGAATGGGATACTTCCGCTGGTCCTATTCGCCTCCGACCTGATATCCACCGGCATGGTCGGGATCTTCTGGCCGTTGCGCCAGTAACGGACCCGGTTGACCGCGTGCTTGACGTTGGCCGCCTCGACGATGGCGTATCCGCCGGGCCGGACTATCCGCGCGATCTCGGACAATTCCTGCGCCGGGTCCGGCAGATGATGCAGGACGCGAACCATGACGGCCAGATCGACGCTGGCCGGAGCGAAGTCCAGGTGAGCCGCATCGCTGAGCCGCGTCTCGATCGCCGGATGCCGTGGCAGGTAGCGCTCGGCGACCTCCAGCTGGCGGTAACTCGGGTCGGCCAGGGTCACCCGGTCGGCGTACTGCCGGAGGATGACCGACAGCCGGCCGTACCCGCCACCGACGTCCACGGCGTGGCCGAACCTGCGGCCCTGCAGCAGCCGGGACAGGGCCATCACCTCGGCGCGATGCTCGTAGCTGCGCCCCGTCCAGTAGCTCAGGTAGTCGACATCCGAATCGTCATACTGACTGGGAACGGTGCTCGTTCCCTTACCTGCCGCAATCGTATTAATGCCCACAGTTTTCCCCTGGTTTGCCGCGGTACAGCAGCCTGCGACGGAATTATTTCCGCGCGGCCGGTACGTTCCCCCGTGGTCGCTGATACCCGGCGGCTTTCCAGGTAAAACAAAGGGCTTCAGGCCGGAGAATCTACCCGGATAAAAGGGATCAGATTGGCGGCTGTAACGGCACGCATGACCGATAGGCGGACATAGCTCACCTGGTTCGCTGCTGGTCAGGCGCGGTCATCTCACACAGTTCGGGCGTCCGGCCACAGCGCGGCAGGACTGTCCGGGCCAGCGTGTAGGTTGCCGGATATGGACTGGAAGATCGAGCTCGTCGCAATACCGGTGACCGATGTCGACCGGGCCAAGGCGTTCTACGTGGACCAGGTCGGCTTCCACGCCGACCACGACCATCAGGTCAGCGACACGCTGCGGTTCGTGCAGCTCACGCCCCCCGGTTCAGCATGCTCGATCGTGCTGGGAACCGGGACAACCGAGATGGCGCCGGGCTCGCAGAAGGGTGTCCAGGTGGTCGTGCCCGACGTCGAGGCGGCGCGCGGGGAACTGGTCGCCCACGGCGTGCAGGCCAGCGAGGTGGACGCTCAGCCGTGGGGGTCATTCGTGTACTTCAGCGATCCGGACGGCAACACCTGGGCGCTGCAGCAGGTACCACCCCGGCCGTAGGACACCGCTGACCCAGGCGGCTGACCCGGGTCGCGCCGCCGGCCGGCGCCCCGGCCGGTTGCGGCCTCGCAGCCGGCCGCGCAGGCTGGGGTATCGACGTGTCCGCGGATCAGCCTGCTGAGGCGGTGGCCTGTGAGTGACATCCTCAGTCAGGGCGGCGACCGCGACCCCGGACCGTGGCGGCGCCGGCTGGTCCTGATCGCCGTCCTGGCGGTGGTGACGGTGCTGATCGTCCTGCACCTTCCGCACCACCGGCACGGCGCGGCGCGGCCCCGTCCGGCCGCGGCCGGCCCTACCGCCCTGCCTCTGGTGCCCTTCGGTCTTCGTCCGGCCGGACCGGGCGGAGTCAGCGGGCTGGCCATGGCCCGCGATCACGACCTCCGGCTCCCGCTCACCGGACCCCAGCCCGCCTGGCTGTGGCCGGCGACCGGGCGCGAGCAGGCGATCGGCGGGCTGCCCCGTGACCAGTCCGGCTACCAGTTCACCCGCGTCCCCCGCGGCTGGGCGGTTCAGGCCGGCTCCGGCACGCATTTCCGCTGCGGCGGTTGCGCCGGGCCCCGGGTCCCGGTCTACTTCCTCGCCGACGGCGCGCAGTCGGCGATCCGGGTCGGGACCGCGAACGTGGTCGCCCCGGGTATTTCGGCACGTGACCTGTGGCTCACGAGCTACCCGCCCGGCAGCGACATGAGCACCACCGCCGCCACCGCGCAGGAGGTCAGCACCACGGGCACAGCGGCCGGGCGCCCGCTCAGGCTGCCTGCCGGGTATGTGGTCTACCACGCGACCACCCGCGGGCTCCTGCTGGCCCCGATGACTGAGCCGGCGACGACCGCCTACCGGCTGCTGGACCCCGCCGCCCCGCAGGCCAGCCGGTCCTTCGCCGGGGTCCTGGCCGCCACCGCGACCCAGGTCGCGTGGGCGACGCCCTGCGCCCCGCTCTGCCACGTGCGGGTCCTCGACCTGGCCACCGGCCAGCAGACTGCCATCGCCCTGCCGGGCGCGAGTTCGGCTGTCGACGGCGCGTTCAGCCCCGACGGGAAGTTCCTCGCCCTCCAGGTGAGCTTCGGCAACCTCGGCGACGATGGGGCGCTGGCCATGCAACTCGACGTGGCGTCACGAGCGGGCGGCCGCCCGGTGGTCGTACCGGGGATCCAGGTCAGCAGCGACGCGCTGGTCAGCTTCGGCTGGCCGGCCCGCGGCGACGACCTGGTGACCGAGCTCAGCTTCCTCACCAAGGTCCAGGTAGCGTCCTGGCACCCCGGCGCGCGACACCTCGCCGTCGCGGTCGTCAACCCCGGGCGGCGCTCCGGCTCCCTGATCCTGCGTTAACCCAGGTCCCGGGTGAGCTGCGTGGATAGCTCATCCGGGTGGGACAGGGCGCACAGGTGGCCGCCGGGGACCACGTCGACGTCGAGGCCGAGCCGGTCCTTGGCCACGCGGCGCTGGAACTCCAGCGGGAAGAACCGGTCGTCGCGTCCGGAGATCACCCGGGTGGGCACACCTGGCCACCGGTCGATCGCGCAGGGCTGCCCGAACGCGATATCGGCCTCGGGCTGGCCCGACGCCTGCCCGGAGGCGAGGACCTCGGCGGGCAGGTCGTGCAGGAAATACGTGTCCAGGCCGAACTCGGCCGGATACCCGCCCTCCCGGGCCGCCGCGACCCGCGCCTCCTCCGAGCCGGTGTTGCCCCACCACTCGCCGGGGGTCTCGCCGGGCCGCGGGAGCATGGGGTTGACCAGGACCAGCTGGCCCACGGGCACGCGGGCGCACACCATCGGCGCGGTGAAGGCGCCCATCGACTGGGCCACCAGCACGACGTCCGGGCGGCCGCCGATGGCCGCGACGACCAGATCGGTGTATTCGGGCAGCCCCGCCGCCTCGTCGGCGCCGGGCAGATCGACGGCGATCGCCTCATGGCCCTGGGCCTCCAGCAGCGGCACGACCCGGTACCAGTATGACGCGGTGCCCCCGGCCCCGGGGATCAGCACGAACGAACTCACCAGCAGCTCCTTCTTCCTCGACCACAGAAGGCATGACAGAAGGTAAGACGAACCGGGAAGGCCGGATTCACCGGCCGGACGGGTGAGGGTTCCCGGCGGGGAAACGGCCCGGCCGGTACGGCGCGAGTTCGGCCGCGGCCGTCCCGCTGAGCAGCTCGGCTGCGATGAGCCCGGCCAGGTGCGCACCCAGGGTCACGCCGCTGTGGGTCACCGCCACGTACACGCCGCGCGCGCCGGGCAGCCAGCCGGCGATGGACTGGCCGTCGGCGGGCATGGGGCGCACGCAGACCCGGTAGCCGGTCACGGCGGCGTCGTCGAGCCCGCCGGTGATCCGGCGCGCGCGGTGCAGCAGCTCCCCGGCCCAGCGCCGCAGCTCCCCGCCGGGGGTGTGCAGGTCCACGGCCGCGCCGGGTGCTTCCAGGTGCACCAGCCCGCCCGCGTGAGGCCGCAGGTGCACGTCGGGCGCGTGCACCATCCGGGTCAGGCCGGGCGACCCGGCGGGGCCGGCCTCGGCCACCAGCCCGGGGGCCGTGGCGCCGGGCTCCGCCCACGGGACCAGCGGAACCGGGCCGGCCGCCCCGGCCAGCTCCGCCAGCCGGGGAACCTGGATGCCCGCGCAGCACACCACCACATCCGCGGGAATCACCGGGCCGGCCGCGGTCCGCACCGACCACCCGCCGCCGCCGCTGGCTTCCGCCCCGGCCTCAAGGCCGGTCACGCGGCCCCGCTCACCGGTCAGCATCGTGGCCCCGTGCCGGACCGCATGGCTGACCAGGTGGCTGACCATCGCCTCGGTGAGCAGGTACCCCTCCCCGGGAAACCAGGCGATGACCGGGGCCGGGCGGGGCAGCCGCAGCGACGGCTCCAGTTCCCCTGCTTCCGCCGCGCTGATCAGGTGGGCCGGGTACCCCCAGCCGGTGAGCCTGCGCACCCGCCCGGCCAGCTCCGCGCGCCCGGCTGCGGTCGCCGCCCACTCGAGGTTCCCCGCGGGCCGGTACCACGCGGCGCCCAGGCTCCCGGCCAGCCGCTCCCAGGCGCGTACCCCGGCGTGATTCAGGTCGTGGTAGGCCCGGGGGGCCTTGTCGTTGGAGTTCAGCCAGGCGAAGCTGGACCGGGTCGCGGCCTGGCCGGGCTGGTCCCGATCCAGGAGCGTCACCTCGGCTCCCGCCTCGGCCAGCCGCATGGCCAGGCACACGCCCAGCACCCCGGCCCCGGCCACCACGCACCTGAGCGGGCCCGCCACGCCCGTACCGGGCATCCGCCGCCCCTTCCGGCTGGCTTCCACGGATCGTGCACCGGAACTCCACGGCATCACGCTCAGATTGATCCAGGCAAGTGCCGCAGGCGGATCCGCGGGGGGCCGGTGAGTCCCGGGCGGGTGCGCCGTCTACCGGGGCAGGCCCTCGACTCGGGGGCGGCCCCGCGGCCAGACGCGGATGACTGGAGGAGATGACGATGCGACTGACCCTGCACACCTTCCTGACCCTCGACGGCGTGCTGCAGGCGCCGGGCGGCCCGGACGAGGACCGCGACGGCCGCTTCGAGCACGGCGGCTGGTCGTTCCCGTACGGTGACCAGGACTTCGGCGTGGCCATGAGCGGCTGGTTCGACCAGGCCGACGCGTTCCTGCTGGGCCGTAAGACGTACCAGATCTTCGCGGGCCACTGGCCGCGCGTCACCGACCCCGGTGACCCGGTCGCCAGCAAGCTCAACACGCTCCCGAAGTACGTGGCCTCGACGACCCTGGGCACCGCGGACTGGCACAACTCGTCGCTCCTCGGCGGGGACGTCGCCGCCGAGGTGGCCAAGCTCAAGGAACGCCCGGGCCGCGAACTGCAGGTGCACGGCAGCGGCCAGCTGGCCCAGACGCTCATCGAGCATGACCTCGTGGACGAGTACCGCCTGCTGTACTTTCCCGTGCACCTCGGCTCCGGCAAGAAGCTGTTCCGCGACGGCGCCCGCGCGGCCGCGCTGAGGCTCCTCAGCGCCACGACCACCAGCACCGGCGTGATCATCGCCACCTACGAGCCCGCCGGTCCGGCTCAGTACGGTTCTTATACCCTCGACCAGGAGTAATGCTTAACCGGGGTGCTCGGCCGCGCCCAGGCGGTAGAACCCGTCCAGCGCCTGGCGCGCGGCCTCATCGTCGGCCACCGCGACGTCCCAGCGGACCTCCTGGCCGTCGGCCGTCACGGTGAAGTCGAAGAAGGCGCAGCATTCTTTCTCCCGGCGGGCCAGGTCACGGACCCAGGCCTCGACGCCCGGGCCGGCGCGGAACCAGAATCTGATCCCGGCGCCGGTCCGGCTGCGCCCGCCCAGATGCTGGCCGAACAGGCGCTGGTACTCGGCCATCCGCTCCGCCCACGCGCCCGGGGTGCCGCTCAGGCTGCAGGCCACGGGCGGCACCTGCTGCTGGCGGCGGCCGGCTGGGTCCATGGCAGGCTCCCTGGGGTGAGACGGCGCGCTCGACGCGCTGGCTCTGCCACCGTAAAGTCTGGACCCAGGTCCAGGGTCAAGGGGAGCCGCCGTGAAGATCGGTCAGGTCGCCTCGGCGGCGGGAGTCAGCATCGACACCGTCCGGTTCTACGAGCGCCGCGGCGTGCTCCCGCCCGCGCCGCGCACCGCCTCGGGGTATCGCGTATACACCGGCGCCACTGTGGTGCGGATCAAGCTGGCCCGGCGGCTGCAAGGCCTGGGGCTGACCCTGGACGAGGTCATCGGGGCACTGCGCGCCCAGGACACCGGCCACGCTTCCTGCGAAACCGAGCGCTGGCGGCTGCAGGCCGCGCTGGACCGGATCGAGTCCCGGATGGCGGCCCTGAGCCTGCTGCGGGCCGAGCTCGGCCAGGCGCTGGCCGCATGCGAGGCCGGGTCGTGCCGCGTGCTGGCTGACTAGGCTGACGCGATGAAGACGGGGGCGGCCCGGCGGACGGTGGCCGTGACAGCCGTGCCTGGCGCGGTCGCCTTCCCGGTCCCGCCGGAACCGTTCGGGGTCCGGCTCAGACAGCTGTGATCACGGCGGCTCTTCCGCTGCGCCGCTAAACTGCATACAGTTTAGTCGGGGATGGATCGTTCACCGGGAGGGCAGACGGCCGTGAATCTGCAGGAGCACGAGGAGATCGCCGAGCCGTTGCTGGAGGTCTACGCGAGCCGCGAGCCTGTCGAACCGCTGACCGCGAAGTTCGCCGGGCTCACCGTCGATGACGCCTACGAGATCCAGTTGCTGCAGGTCCGCCGCTGGCTGGCCGGGGGAGCACAGGTCAAGGGGCACACGGTCGGCCTCACCTCGGCCGCGATGCAGCGCCAGCTGGGAGTGGACCAGCCCGACTACGGTCATCTGCTGGACGGCATGTTCTGGCTGGAGTACGAGCCGATCCCCATCTCCCGCTTCCTGCAGCCCCGGGTGGAGC
>JAOPYP010000240.1 GCA_025964635.1 Actinomycetes bacterium
CGCCAGTGACGGCCATGCCCATCTGGGCGGCGGCCTGCATGACCTGGCCGATCCACTGGCGCACCTGCGACTCGGGCATCGCGCCGAGGAAGCCGTCCACCACCTGGCCGCCAGCGACCGCCATGACCATGGGGATGCTCTGCACCTGCAACGCCGCCCGCAACTGCGGGTTCGCGTCGATGTCCACCTTGGCGAGCACGAAGTCCCCGGCGGCCTCATTGGCCAGCTTCTCCAGCACCGGGCTGAGCTGCTTGCAGGGGCCACACCACTCGGCCCACAAGTCCAGGATCACTGGTACCGACCGCGACCGCTCGACGACCTCCTCGTTGAAGGTCTCCTCGGTCACGTCGATCACGTTGCCGTCCGGCGAGCCACCCTGCTCGCCAGAGCGCGCGGCGGCCTGCTGACCCCGCTGCGCGGCGGCCTGCCGCGCACCCAGGTCAACGGCGCCGTAGAGCGAAAAGTCCCGCGGCTGCTGCATATCCCTATCCTGCCGCATGCCAGCCATGCGTTGACCGCGACCGCCAGCCCAGCGTTCGGTAGCACATGGTGTGCTACTGTAGTCCGGTGAGTGATACAAGCCAGGACCAGCAGAAGGGGCGCCGGGGCAGGCGGCATCAGCCCGTTCACAGCATCGGCATCCGCGAGCTGCGCCAGCACGCCAGCGTCTATGTGGACCTCGTGGAAAAAGGGGAAACGGTGGACATCACCAACCGGGGACGGCTCGTGGCCCGCCTCGTCCCGGCCCAGGACGTGGAGAGCCCGCTCGAGCGGCTGATCGCGGCGGGGATCATCGAGCCGGCGGAAGATCCCGGCCGCCTGCTCGATATCGAGCCGGCCCCGCCCGTTCCGCCCGGTCGCCCAACGGCCAGTGAAATCCTCCAGCAGATGCGTGAGGAGGAAAGGTATTGATCTACCTCGACTCTTCGGCTCTGGTGAAACTGGTCCTGACCGAGCCCGAATCGCGGGCCCTGATCCGATGGCTTGCGGAACGAGCCGATCTCGCGCTGGTGTCAAGTGCCCTGCACCGAGCGGAAGTTCCCCGGGCTGTCTGGCGAGCGGATCCCAGCGCCCTCCCCCGGAGCCTGCGGCAGATGAGGGGGGTCGACAAGGTCGCGGTCAGCACGTCCATACTCGACTCGGCGTCCGTCATCCCACCGCAGACGCTGCCATCGAGCGACGCCGTGCACCTCGCGTCCGCACTCAGCATCCGGCGGCAGCTGACCGCGTTCGTGGCCTACGACAAGCGGCTCCTCGCTGCGGCCCGGGACGCCGGGCTGCCGACCGCCAGCCCGGCCTGACTCCGGGCCTGCCCCGGCCGCCGCGGGGACCGGGCCCGGTTCAGCAGTGATGCGGCGGGGGCGGCACATCCAGCGTCGGGTTGCGGTCGAAGAACCCGGTCGGCTTCAGCGTGAACCCGCACCGGGCCACAGGCATCACCGGCCAGTCCTCCAGCCGGGGGAAGTGCGTCGGCCCGAAGGTGTGCCACAGCACGATGTCGGCGCCGTCGATGTCCCGGTCGCCGGAGATGAAATCAGGCAGCCCGGCTCCGCCCGGATGCTGGTTCACGAAGTCCCCGGCCGGGTAGCGCTGCGCCGGGTCGTACCGGGTGACCCACAGGTGCTGCCGGGCGAAGCCGGCCCGGGCCGCCACCGGGGAACCCGCGTCGGCCAGCAGCACCGGGGCCGCCTCCGGGTACAGGGTGTAACTGACCGGGTGGCCGAACCGGTTGGCCCGCTCGGTGCTGACCACCCGCCAGGTGCGGCCGCGCGAGCCATCGGCCCGCCGTGTCGCCTGCGACTCCGTGCGCAGCCGGGTCACCTGCTGGACCAGCGCATTGCCGTACGGATTGGCCGGGCCGGCGGGCAGCCCGGCGACGTCCACCTCGTCCACCGCGTTGGCCAGCCCGTCCACGTCCATATCCAGCCGGGCGCTGAACAGGTGCTGGTGGGCGGGCGCGCCCAGGCCCGGCGCGACCTCGGTGGAGTGCGGGTGGTTCCCGCCCGGGTGCGCGGCGGTGAACAGCGCGCCGGTCAGCTTGATCTCGCACTCGATCGTGCCGTCGAGGTAGAAATACCAGTAGAAGCCGTAGTCGTAATTGCCGATGGTGGCGAAGAACGAGACCACCAGACGCCGCTGGCGGCGCGACTGGGCCGAGCCGCTGAAGATGTCGGTGTGCTTCCAGAGGATCCCGGAGTCCTCCTCGTGAATGCAGATCGCATTGTGGATCGTCCGCGGCTCGCCGCTGTCACCGGTCACCGTCGCGTCCAGGTACGCGATCTCGCCGAGGCAGTCGCAGCCCAGCTCGAGCGAGTTCGCCCACTTCCCGACCAGGTACTCGCCACTGTCGAAGTAGGTCTGCCAGTACCGGAACCTGGGGTCCCCGTACGGCACGACCATCTCGGGGATGGACGCCCGGTAGACGACGGGCCGGTCCCGGCCGCCGTCGCCGATGCTGATCTGGTGCAGGGTCAGCCCCTCGCGGGCGTCGAAGCCGATCCGCATGGACCAGCCCTCCCAGCGCAGCAGGTGGCCGTCCAGGGTGAAACTCGGGCCCTCGGGCTGGGTGATCTCCAGCGGCCGCAGGGTCGTCCGGTGCGGCCCGCGGACCTCCGGGTCGTCGTAGTCGCCCGACTCCTGCGGCAGCGGCACCTCGAACTCATCCACCAGCTCGATGACCCGCCGCTCGATCAGGTCCACGTAGGCGGCGACCCCGTCCACCGGGTGGGCCCAGGCGTAGCCGTGCTCGTCATCATGGACGAAGGCCAGCACCCGGACTAGCCGCCGCCCCTCCTCGCCCGGGAACCCGAACGACCCGGCGGTCAGCGGGCAGGCCCGGATCCTGGTCACGTCGGTGAGCCCGCGGCGGGCCATGGCTTCCCGCCAGCCCGGATCCGCGCGGACGACCTCCTCGGCCACCGCGAAGTCCTGGTCCAGGATGGGCACCTGGCCGTCGGTGCGCGGATCCAGGGTGCGGGCGCTGACCACGGCGCCCTGGGCCAGCGACACCACCACGTCGGTGGACTCACCGCTGCTCGCATCGATGAGGAACGCGCGCAGCCGCCGGCCCGCCGGCGGGCCGGCCGGGGAGAGCACCTCCTCCTTGGCCGGCTCCTCCAGCCCGTAGTAGGCGAACCGCACCGGCCCGGCCAGCAGGCCCGCCGCGGCCAGGATCCGCCGCCCGGCCTCGAACTCAGCGGCGCTGGCCGGGTCGAGCGGGTGGGCCGACGCTGGGCCGGGTGCCTGCGCCACGCGCAGGGCCGCATCGGTCATGACCGGTCTCTCCATTCACTAACGGACCGCCCCGGGTGCTGCCGCCCGGCCCGGCCTACTCGTCGGCGATGATCGAGCCAGCCCGCTCCCCCAGCCCGGGGTCGCGGCGGCTCAGCACCGTGGCGTAGATCACCGCGACCACCACGATGGCCAGCGCCGCGTACGGGAACCAGTCATACGGCGCGGCCTGCCCCGGCTTGCACAGGTAGTACACCGGCACCGCGATGGCGGCCATCCCGAGTACCGGCAGCACCAGGTGCTTGACCAGGCTGAACTCGGCCGGACGGTACTTCCGGTAGTAGAACGGCAGGGCCAGGTTGGCCAGGAAGTAGACCACGAGGACCAGGATGGTGCCCATCGTGGAGGACTCGAAGAAGAAGTTGAGCGGGTCCATGCTCCCCGTGTGGCCGCCGATCACGTGGCCCAGCACCCAGATCAGGATGATCCCGCCGGCCAGCGCGACGAACGCGTAGATGGCGTTCATCGGGGTGCGCCGCTCCGGGTGCACCCGGCCCAGCCAGCGCGGCAGCAGCCCCTCCCGTCCGGCGTTGAAGATCAGCCGGGACTGCGAGTTGGCCGCCGCGATCAGCACGCCGAGGGTGGAGGTCATGCCTGCGATGTAGGCGAACGCGGCGAAAGCCGGGGCGATGTTCCCGGACACGGTGATGAACGGGATGGGGGCGGCGGCCAGCTTCGTCCCGCTGTACCCGAACCCGGTCACTGTGGCGAAGGCGAACAGCAGGTAGCTGATCACCATGAGCGCGATGGACAGGAACACCGCGCGGGGCACGTTGCGCCGCGGGTTACCGGTCTCCTCGGCCAGCGCGGCCGAGTTTTCCCAGCCGATGAACAGGTAGATGGCGAGCGGGAAGCCCGCGGCCAGCCCGGAGAAGCCGTTGGTGAGGTGGCCCGGCTCGAAGGGCACGGCGGACAGGTGCCCTGCGTGCTGGATGATCGCGATGAACGACACCACGACCAGGACCAGCATCTCGAAGACGAAGAAGAACCCGGCCAGCTTGGTGGACACCGCCACGCCGCGCACCATCATCAGCACGGCGGCGGCCGTGAGCACCACGGTGAAGATGCCCCACGGGATATTCCAGCCCAGGTAGTGCTGCAGGGTCAGGGACACGAAGCCGCCGACCACGGCGAGCACCGAGGAGATCGCGATGATGTAGCCGGCCCCGCACAGCAGCGCCGTGGTGACGGCGCTGGGGCCGCCGAACGTCTTGCCCACGAACGAGATGAACCCGCCGGTGGACGGCTGCGCCCGGGAGAACTGCGCCAGCGTGTTGCCGAGCAGCGCGATGGCCACGCCGGCCGCGACGATGGTCAGCGGCGCGGCCACGCCCGCCGTCACGACCAGGAACGCGAAGCCGAAGAAGAAGCTGTAGGCCGGGCCGATGTTGGCCATCGTCGAGGCCGAGATGTCCACCAGCCGGAGCGCACCGCGGTGCAGCCGTTCCGGTGCCTCCGGTCCCTTGGTCTCCGAGAACGGGATGGGTGCCGCCTCGCTCATGTCCCCTCCTGCCTGGGCGATGGTGCCCGGGACGATGACCGGCCCGGCTGGAAGGCGCCGTCCGGGAACACGGGCTCCTGCCACCCCCGCTGGCCTGTGCCCACCCGCTTCACCCCGGCTCACCGCGTAACCCGGCCCATTGGCTGAAATCTTGGCAAGCGCTTTCCAAGTGGTGCGAACGTACCTGACTGGCCACCCGCCCGCAAGACCCAGGATGAGCCCCGGCTGGTCAGCGGCGGCCGGGGCGGGGCAGGGTACTGTCCCGCAGGATGACCTCACCGGGCACCGGGATGACCCGCGCCTGGTCCGCCTCCTGCAGCACGAGGCTGGCCGCCATCTCCCCCATCTGCCTGAGCGGCAGCCGGACCGTGGTCAGCGGCGGGTAGATGTCACGCAGCGTCGTGATGTCGTCGAAGCCGGCTACCGCAATGTCCCCGGGAACGGCCAGCCCCTCCGCGCGCAGCCGGGCCAGCGCCCCGACCGCCATCACGTCGTTCACCGCGAACACGCAGTCCGGGCGGGTGCCCCCCGAGGCCAGGATCGCGCTCATGGCCTCGTACCCGCCGTCCCGGGTGAACGCGCCGTGCACCACGCGCCGCGGGTCAAGGCGCACCGACCAGGCCCTCAGCCCGGCCTCGAAGCCCTCCCTCCGATCCCGCGCGGTGACGAGGCTGTCCGGGCCCGCCAGCACCGCGAACCGCCGGTGGCCCAGCGCGACCAGGGCCCCGGCCAGCGCCTGCGCCCCGTCCGCGTTCCCCGCCAGGATGGTGTCGATGCCCAGCATGTCCTGGCCGACGCAGACCGCGCGGCCGCCATCACGGGTGAACGCGCCGACCTCCGCCCGCAGCGCCGCGGTGGTCCTGGCCTCCGCGGACCTGCTGCCGATCAGCACCACGGCGCGGGCCCGCTGAGCCCGCATCAGCGAGACGTACTCCAGTTCCCCCGCCTCCCCGGCGGCGGTGCTCGACACGCAGGCGAGCAGGCCGCCGGCGTGGCTGACCTCGATCAGCCCGGCCGCGATCGAGGAGAAGTACGGGTCCGCGATGTCGTGCACGATCACGCCCATCATCGTGCTCTCGCCCGTGGCCACCGCCCTGGCCTGCAGGTTCGCCATGTAGCCCAGCTCGGCGACCGCCTTGGTGACCCGGTCGGCCAGGGCCGGGCCCACCCGGCGCGACCCCTCGTTGACGACCCGGGACGCGGTGGACAGCGAGACTCCGGCCCGGTCCGCCACATCCTGGAGAGTCACCCCGGCCAGGGACATCCCGTCCGGCCCGGCCCCGCCCGCCGCCCGGCGGCCTCCTGATTTCAGCTCAGCCACCGCCCGCTCCCCGCCGAGTTCCCTGGTTGACCCAGCTTCCCAGGCCACCCTAATCTGGGAAAGCCCTTTCCCATGCATCGGGCCGCGAGACGGATCCCCAGGGAGTGATTGATGTCGCGCACGGTGGTCCATGTGGCCATGAACGGGGTCACCGGCCGGATGGGCTACCGCCAGCACCTGGTGCGTTCCGTGCTCAGCATCCGCGATCAGGGTGGTGTCGCCCTCGAGGACGGGACGACGCTCTTCCCGGAGCCGATCCTGGTCGGGCGCAGCGAGCAGCGGCTGCGCGAGATCGCCGAGCGGCACGGCCTGGAACGCTGGTCCACCAGCCTGGACGAGGTGCTGGCCGACCCGGCGGTGCAGGTGTACTTCGACGCGCAGGTCACCAGCGCGCGCGAGGCCAGCCTGGCTAAGGCCATCGCCGCCGGCAAGCACGTCTACACGGAGAAGCCGCTGGCCGGGTCGGCCGAGGGCGCGCTGCGGCTGGCCCGTCAGGCCCGCCAGGCCGGGGTCATCAACGGGGTGGTCCAGGACAAGCTGTTCCTGCCGGGCATGATCAAGCTCCGGCGGCTCGTCCGCGAGGGCTTCTTCGGCCAGGTGCTGTCCGCCCGGCTGGAGTTCGGTTACTGGGTCATCGAGGGAGACGGCGTGCCAGCCCAGCGACCCTCGTGGAACTACCGCAGTGAGGACGGCGGCGGGATCGTCCTGGACATGTTCCCGCACTGGCAGTACCTGCTGGAGGATCTGCTCGGCCCGGTCACGGCGCTGTACGCGCGGCGCGTCACGCACATCCCGCGGCGCTGGGACGAGTCGGGCAGTCCGTACGCGGTGACCGCCGACGACGCCGCCTACGCGCTGCTGGAGTTCGGGAACGGGGCCGTGGCCTCGGTCAACTCCTCCTGGGCGGTCCGGGTGAACCGCCGCGAGCTGGTTGAACTGCAGGTGGACGGGACCAGCGGCAGCGCGGTGGCGGGCTTGCGGCACTGCACCGTGCAGCCCCGCGCCTGCACGCCCGTGCCGGTGTGGAATCCGGACCTCCCCGACCCCATCGATTACCAGGCGCAGTGGGCCGAGGTACCAGACCACCAGGTGTTCGACAACGGCTTCAAGGTGCAATGGGAACTGTTCCTCAAGCATGCGGCGGCAGGCACACCATTCCCCTGGGACCTGGCCGAGGGCGCCCGGGGGGTGCAGCTGGCCACGCTCGCCCTGCAGTCCTCGGCCGAGGGACGCCGGGTGGACGTGCCCAGGCTGGCCGGGTGAGATGGGCACCCGCGTCAGCCTGCCCGGCCGCGCCCAGCCGGTGAACATCCCGGATCCGCCCTGGGCGGCGCAGTACCCGCCGCCTGTCTCACGCAGTGTCTTCGCGGCCGCGCACGTCGCCGCCTTCCCGGACGGCAGCATCGACTGGGAGGCCACGCTCGGGTTCCGCGAGTACCTGTGGGCGCATGGGTTCGCGGTCGCCGAAGCGATGGACACCGCCCAGCGCGGGATGGGGCTGCCCTGGCCCGCGGCCCGCGAACTGACCCGGCGGTCCGCGGACCTCGCCGCCCGGCTCGGCCGGGTGATCGCCAGCGGCGCCGGCACCGACCAGCTGCCACCCGGCCCGCATCCGCTCCCCGCGATCCTCGACGCCTACCAGGAGCAGCTCCTGGTGGTTCAGGAGACCGGGGCGCAGGTCATCCTGATGGCGAGCCGCGCGCTCGCGGCGAGCGCCCGGTCCCCCCGTGACTATCTGGACCTCTACGGCCAGGTGCTGGGCCAGGTGGAGCACCCGGTCATCCTGCACTGGCTGGGCGCGGACTTCGACCCGGCGCTGCGCGGCTACTGGGGAGCCGCGGACTTCACCGCCGCGGCGGACACGGTCATCGAGCTGATCGAGCGCGCGGACGGCCGGATCGGCGGGATCAAGATGTCCCTGCTCGACGCGTCCGCCGAGGTGGCCCTCAGGCGGCGGCTGCCCGCCGGGGTCCGCCTGTACACCGGCGATGACTTCCACTACGCCGAGCTGATCCGGGGGAGTGCTGACGGGCACAGCGACGCGTTCCTGGGCGCCTTCGCCGCGATCACCGCCCCGGCCGCGGCCGCGCTGCACGCGCTCGACGCCGGCGACCTGGCCGGTTACGACGCGGCCATGGGGCCCACCACGGAGCTGAGCCGGACGATCTTCGAGCCACCCACCTCCAGCTACAAGGTCGGCGTCGCGTTCCTGGCCTGGCTCAACGGCCTGCAGCCGCACTTCGCCATGCTGGACGGC
>JAOPYP010000284.1 GCA_025964635.1 Actinomycetes bacterium
TCCGTGCCGGTGAGCGCAATCGCGCCGAAGAGTTCCTCTCCCTGCCCCACCGGGGTGCAACGGTCCATCTGGCCCTGGATCACCAGCGTCGGCGTCGAACACCGGTGGGCATGGAAGACCGGTGAGCGGTCGGGGAATTGGCCTGCCGGGGCAGACCAATCGCCGTCGAGGATCATCTCCGCAAAGCCGGCAACCTCCGACGTGAGGAAAAACGACTGGTGATTCGCGACGACCGAGAAAGCGACGGCTGCCTTGAATCGATCGGTCTGGGTGACGGCCCATCCGGACATGAAGCCGCCGTATGACAGACCGGAAATGCCAAGCCGGTCGGGGTCGGCGACCCCATCGGCGATACACCGGTCGACGCCCGACATGATGTCCTCGAAGTCCTTTCCCCCGCAATCGCCGATGACGGCCTGGGCAAAGGCGTGGCCCCGGCCGGTGCTCCCTCGCGGGTTCGGCAGCAGAACGGCGTAACCGGCCGCAGCAAGCAGGACCGCGTTCGGTTCCGAGTCGGAGAACACGGCGTTCCAGCACCACGTCGGCCCCCCGTGCACGAGCACGAGCATCGGAAGGGGCCCGGTCGCACCGGTGGGGGTAAGCAGCCTCCCCGCGATCTCGAGGCCATCGGTGGAGGCCCAGTGGATGGTACGGACGTCGGGGAACTCGGCCCCGTCGACGATCTCGTCGTTGAACGAGGTGAGACGGACCCAGGTGCCGCTGCCAGGGTCGAACCGGGCGAGCTCCGGTGGCACGCCGTGCGCCTCGTGGGTCGTCATGACGACAGCGCCCCCGTCCGTGACGGCCACCTGCGGCTTGCAGACATCTGCGCCGATGTACTCCTCGCCTGCCCAGGCTTCGTCACGCCCTCCGCCGAGCCGGATCCGTCCCCAGGCCGTGCCAGTCCCGTCCATCCGGCCATAGGCGAGCGATTCCTCATCGCACCAGGTTGCGACGCCGACCGTCTCGAGGGCTGGCCAAGGGTCAGAGACAGAGCCGTCGGAGAGGTCGACGATGAGGACGCTGCCGTTGAGCAGAGCGGGGTCGCTCGAGTAGCCCTCGATCACCGAGGCGTGCCGTCCATCCGGCGACAGAGCGAGTCCCTCGAGCTGCCATCGGGGCTTGTAAAGGATGTCCGCGGTGCGGGCCTGGAAATCGAGGCGGGCCAGCCTCGACCGGTACCAGCCGTTGCCGGTCGGGTCCTCCGCGATGAGGGCGACGGCCGTGGTGCCCACACCATTCCAGCCGACCTCCCATACGCTGCATCCGGGGGGGCCTACCTCCGTAACGTCGCCTGTCGCCAGATCGACCATCAGCAGGCGGCGCCACGCACCGCTCGAACGCCGGATCCCCCGCTCGAGTTCCGACGCGCCGCCAGTGACGAAGGTCCCGGACACATCCCGGGAATATGAGCCCGGATCGGCGGCGACGACCAGCAGACGGTGGCCGTCGTCCGACCAGACCAGCTGCTCCGCCGATCCCGGGAAGCTCGCCGCGAGAGCCGGATCCTCCCCAGGCAGCATCGTGTAAGGGAGATGGTGGCCGGCCACGGCGCGATCCGAGATGCAGGCCAGACGCGATCCGTCCGGCGACCAGATGGGATGGGTGTCGGCCCACGGGCCGCCGGTGAGCCGACGCGGGTCAGCATCCCCCTCGGCGATCCACAGGTCGCTCGGCTGTGTTACCCCGTGCTCAGAAACCACTTCGTGCAGGCTGAACGCGAACCGGGATCCGCCCGGGGCGAATTCGATCTCCATCGGCGTCCGCACCGCCAGCAGGCGCGCAGCGGTCGGCGGCTGCCCAGCAACCCGCTCGGTCATGTCCGGTTTCCCTTCCTCCGCAGCATGCCCGCCGGGCCGCCTGGGGACGCACGACTCACCCGGCCCCACTATAGGCACGTCAGGTCAAATCGCATTTGACCAGAAACGCCTCTGAACTGCGAAGAGGGCTGCTTCGTGCCGCTCTACGGGACAGCGCAGAGCCTCGGAGCGGCTCGTGAGGATGTTCTCGATGTCCGTCAGTTTCAGATGCCTCACCTGGAACGCATCCCGCTACCGGATCCCGCTCCAGCGGGCGCGCTCGTCGGCGGATGGGTCGGCGGCGGCGGTGATGGTGTCGGTGAGCAGGCCGGTGGTGCGGCTCGTGGTGTCGTAGGCGGGCCAGCCAGGGTCGCCGTTGGTGATGAAGTTGACCCAGACCTGGTGCACCTGGTCGGCGACGGCCCGCGAAGGCGCGTCGCCGATGCGGGGGCGGGCGTCATCGCCAGAGATGGTGTCGAACACGAACGGGATCTCTACCCCGTGACACGCGCCGAGCCGGTGATTGTCCTCGGGCGCGGGGTAGTCGAACCGGTAGGCCCACGTGCGTGCGCCTCCAGCACGGGCTTCGGCGACCCGGATGGCCGGGATGGCGAAGAACCAGTCGGTGACGATAGCGGCGAGGACGTCACCTGCATGGGCACCTGGCCGGTTCGCCCGGTAGACGTCGACGGAATCGGCGGACAGCCCGTACGCGCCGGCGGCTGCTTCGAGAGTGGCGTCGTCGATCAGGTCGATGGTGCCGGCCGCGACTAGGAACAGCCGTGCCTCGTCACGGTTCGAGCCGGTCAGCAGCGCGACGCCGCGGCCGTGCCCGGCGGCGATCGCCGGAAGCGGTGCCTGCGGCAGGA
Source organism: Actinomycetes bacterium (assembly GCA_025964635.1). GTDB lineage: Bacteria > Actinomycetota > Actinomycetes > Streptosporangiales > Streptosporangiaceae > RYN-230. Next base: position 2,669 of record JAOPYP010000284.1, read on the forward strand.
CGGCGCCATCCACGGTCGGGGCGAACGGCAGCAGGCTCAGCGCGAGCTGGCCCCACCTGGCCGGGTCAGGTGTGGTCTGCACCTCTACGACCAGGTCCGATGCGGCCTGCACGAGCTTCCCCACCGGCGCTGCCTTGATCGAGTCACAGTCAGCAGGCACGCCGAGGGCGTCGGCGAGGTAGCCGCCAACCATGCGGCCTTCGTCCTGGGTGAGCGTGTGGGCCGCCGCGCCGCTTTGGGTGATGGCCTGAGCGAACAAGCCCTCAGCGAGCGGCATCGACAGGAGCGTCGTCACGCTCATCGCCCCGGCGGACTCACCCGCGACGGTGACGCGGGCCGGATCACCCCCGAACGCCGAGATGTTGTCCTGCACCCACCGCAAGGCGGCCAGCTGATCGAGCAGGCCGAGATTGGCGGTGCCGTCGCCGAGGAACAAGAAGCCCTCGGCAGACAGCCGGTAGTTGATGGTGACGCACACGACGCCGTCCCGCGCGAACCCCGCGCCGCTGTACTCCGCAACCGATCCGGATCCGTTCATGAACGAGCCGCCGTGAATCCAGACGAGCACCGGGAGCCCGCCGGTCAGGTCAGGCGTCCACACGTTGAGGTTCAGGCAGTCCTCGCCCGGGATCACCACCTCCGGGAACAACGGCGCGTACTGCGGCGGGTAGTCGCCCTTGGGTACCGTCGGCCCGTACACGGTCGCGTCACGCTCACCATCCCACGCGGGGACAGGCTGGGGTGGCTCCATCCGGTTCGCGCCAAACGGGGCCGCCGCGTAGGGAACACCGAGAAACGCCGCAACCCCGGATTCGGCCTGGCCGCGGACGGCCCCGTCTTTGAGCTGAACCAGCGGGCGCTGCGTCATCTCGCTCATGTGTAGCTCCATTGCCACGTTTATCCGATGTGTTGCATACTGTCCCTCGGTGCCCCAGGCCTGTCAAGGCCGCATCACCGCTGGAACAGGAGCATCCCCGATGGCACTCCGCGATCCGCGTCGCGCAGACACGCCGCTGCGGCGCCAGCTCGCACAGGCCACCACGGGACGGCCAACCGCGCTCGACGCGTTCCGCCACGCACGCCGGACCTTCCTCGGCGGTGACCGCGTCGACATGCAGGCACTCGCCCGGACACTGAACGTCGACCGGGCTACCCTGTACCGCTGGGTCGGCTCCCGCGAGCAACTCCTCACCGAGATCCTCTGGTCCCTGATCGAACCCACCATCAAGAAGCTGCGCAAGAACGCCAGCGGGACCGCCGCAGCCGGCCAGTCACCGGCCGCGGCCGTCATCACCGGCACCGTCCGCCACGTCATCGCCAACACCGGCATGCAACGCTTCCTGGACCGCGAAGGCGACCTGGCCCTGCGCCTGCTGACGACCAGGGCCACCGGCTTCGAAACCCGGCTGACCACCCTGATCGGCGAGCTCCTCGACGAGGAAGCGTCGGCCGGGCGCCTC
>JAOPYP010000312.1 GCA_025964635.1 Actinomycetes bacterium
GCCGGCCGGTGCGGGCGGCGGGCGGTGCCGCGGTGGCGGCCGGCGGGCGGGCGGGGATGCTCACGGCTGAACCCGCCACCGGGCGAAGAGGGCCTCGATCAGCCGCCCGATGCCCATCAGCGCCACCCCGGCCAGGGTGATGACCAGGGTGACGGCCAGCATCTCCGCGGTGTCGAACCGCTCGGAGGCGGTGATCAGCAGGCTGCCCAGGCCGCCCGCGCTGAGGAAGAACTCGGCCGCGATCATCCCGACCAGCCCGCGGGCCAGCGCTTGCCGCACGCCGGTCATCAGGTAAGGCAGGGTGTACGGGATCACGACGTGCCGCCAGATATCGCGCTCGCGGGTGCGGAACGACCGGGCCACGTCGATCAGCTCGGGCGCGATGCTCTGCGCGCCGCGCTGCGTCGCGAACTGCACCGGGAAGTACGCGAACAGCCAGACCACGATGACCTTGGGCCAGAAGCCGAAGCCCATGAGGGCGAGCAGGAACGGGATGAGCGCCACCATCGGGGCCGCGTACAGGGCGATGAGGTAGGGCTCGAGAGCCAGCCTGAGCAGCGCCCGCCGGGCGAGGAGCAGGCCGCCCACGGCACCGGTCGCGATGGCCAGCGCGACCCCGGCCGCGTACACCGAGAAAGACGCGCCGAGCGCGGCCGGCAGGCTGCCATCGGAGATCATCTGGCCGAGGCGGGACAGGGTAGCGGTCAGCGAGACAAAGACCTCGCTGCCGGAATGGGAGCCGAGCACCTGCCAGACGGCGGCGCCGAGGGCCACGCTGACCGCGTACGCCAGCGCGGCGCGCCAGCGGCTCCCCCCGGGGAGCCGCCGGCGCGTTAAGGAGGCCGGGGTGGCGGGTGCGGTGGGCCGGGGCTGGGTCATGCGCGAGCCTCCTCCATCAGGGCCGCCAGGGCGGGTTCAGCGGCCAGCACGTAGAGGCCGCCGCCGATCCGGTCGGTGGCCCAGATCAGCCCGGACTCATCCACGAAAAGGTCGTTGATCTGCGGGACCGGCTGGCCCGGGGGCGGTTCGGGGACCCAGTGCGCGATCTCCGCGGGATGCGCGGGGTCGGCGAGGTCGTAGACCCGGACCCCGGCGCTGAAGTACGTGGCGAAGATGAGCCGCTCGCTGCGGTAGGACCCGGGCCGGTTCTCGTGCAGGTTGTGCGCCCCGAAGCGCAGCGGCAGCTCGTCGTACCGGGGGCCCGGCGGCGGGCAGAGCGCGAGGACCCGCGGCTGCCCCCCGCTGACGTCGAGGACCCGGATGGCGCGCTGTGGCGCGTGGGGCCCGTCATGGACCTGCTCGTCCGTCACCACGACGAGCTCCCGGCCGGGCAGCGGCAGGCAGGTGTGCGTGGAGCCGCCGCCCGCCCAGGACAGGTGCCCGGCCGGGCGGGGCCGGGTCATGTCGGAGACGTCCAGCACCACGAGGCCGGCGTCGTCGTAGCCGAGGTAGGCGCGGTCCCCCGCCAGCAGCGCGTGGTGCGCGGCGTAGCGCTGCCCTCCCGGCCATGACGCGGTCTCACCCTCCCGCTGCCCGGGCCACCACCACCGCGCGGCCTCCGCCGGGTGCCCGGGGTCGGACAGGTCGAGAACGACCCAGATCCGGTCGCTGAAGCCGTCCGGGATCGCGGACAGGTGCGCGTACCGGCCGCCGGTCCACACCACCCGGTGCACCCCGCGGCCGCCGCTCGGCCAGAACGCGACCTGCTCCGGGTGCAGCGGGTCGCCGGTCCGGTACACCGCCAGCCCGGCCGAGAACGGCTCGCTCGTGACCGCGCGGTAGGGGAACTTCTCGTGGTTGACCAGCAGCAGCCCGCCGGCGACCTGCACCTTGTGCGTATGTGAACCAGCTGGTGCGGGCCACTGGCTGACCAGCGCCGGGCGGGCCGGGTCGGACACGTCCAGGATCGAGGTGCCCATGCCCGAGGTGCCGGTGTGCCCGACATACAGCGCGTCACCCTCGCGCATCACCTGCATGCCGTCGCCGTGGCCGCCCAGATCGTGGTGGGCGGCCAGGCGCAGCCCGGTGGCCGAGCCGGTGGCCGGGAGGACGGACGTCATGCCCGGCCGCTCACGCGGGGGCCGCGGCGGGCCGCCGGGTCGGGGCGCCGAGTCTCTCGGCGACCCAGTCGGCGGTCAGGTAGCGGTGGAACGGCGACAGGTTGGCGCAGCCGTGGTTGCCCTTCTCCAGCAGCAGCAGCTCGGCCGGGCCGCCGGCCTCCTCAGCCAGCCGGGCCGCGTGGGTCCACGGGATCAGCCGGTCCAGCTTGCCCATCACCACCAGCAGCGGGCAGCGGATGAGCCCCGCCCGGCCCTCAAGGCTGAGCTGGCCGGCCACGGCCCGGGCGCTGCCGGAGTCCGGCGACTTGGACCGGATCCGGAAGGCCTCCTGGGTGAGGATGGGCCGGCTGTCCCACTGGTCGGCGAAGTTGTACGGGCCCGCCAGGGCCACGCAGGCCCGCACCCGGTCATCCCCGCTGGCCACCCGCGGCGCGTAGTACCCGCCGAGGCTCACGCCCCAGACCGCGATCCGGTCCTCGTCCAGGGACGGCTCGGCGCTCAGCCGGTCGATGATGGCGGCCCCGGGGATCTCCCAGTCGCCCCGGATGGCCAGGTCGTACTCGGCCTCGCCCTGCCCCGGCCCGTCCACGCTGAACGTGGCCAGGCCGCGGGCCAGGAACAGCTCCTCGGTGCTGCGGAACTCCTCCTTGGCGGAGTCGAGCCCCGGGATCATGATCACCACCGGGTGCGGGCCGTCCCCGGCGGGCTCCCGGAGCACGCCCACCATGTGCGCGCCGTCGAACGGGATCTCGATCCGCCGTCCCGGCGGGTCCAGGAAGGGCAGCGCATCGGTGAGGCAGCGCACGCCGGCCAGGTGCGCGGTCCGCATCTGGTCCAGGTCGTCGACGAACAGGAACTTGGCGAAGTGGTAGTACACCGCGGCCTGGGACAGGTGCGCCCCGGCGGACATCTCCCGGCCCGCGGCCAGCGCGTCCCGGCCGAGCTGCTCATGCTCGGCGGCCACCTCGCTCCAGGCCGCGCACCAGTCCGCCCACCGCTCCAGGCCGCCGGTGATCCGCCCGAAGTCCCCGGCGGTCACGCCGTTGGTGGTGAACCGCGGTGACCAGTGCGCGATCGCCATCGCCACCCGTTCATCCATAGATTGCCTCCCTCGCTCTGGCCTCATCCTGCAAACGAATGCATACTCTTTCCCCATGGGCACAGTCAATATCCGGGCGACGGTTAACGGCACGGAGCGGGTGATCCAGTGCGAGCCGGACGCGCCGCTCCTCGACGTGCTGCGGCAGGACCTGCGGCTGTCCGGGCCCAGGTTCGGCTGCGGCGTCGGGCTGTGCGGCGCCTGCTTCGTGCTCGTCGGCGGCCGGGCCCGGTCCTCCTGCGACTTCCCGGCCTGGGCGGCCGAGGGCCAGGACATCACCACCGTGGAAGGGCTGCTGCACGACGGCACCCTGCACCCGGTGCAGCAGGCGGTCGTGGACGAGCAGGCCGCCCAGTGCGGGTACTGCACCTCAGGGATGATCATGAGCGCGGTGGCCCTGCTCCGCGCCAGCCCCGGGCCGACCGAGGCCCAGGTGCGCTCGGCGCTGGACGGCAACCTGTGCCGGTGCGGCTCGCATCAGCGGATCGTCAGGGCCGTGCTCCGCGCGGCGTCCCAGAATGGGCCGGCCGA
>JAOPYP010000418.1 GCA_025964635.1 Actinomycetes bacterium
TCCCAGCGCCGGTCGCGCCATTCGTGCGCCACAGTGCGGGATTCGAGCACCAGGTGGCCGATCCCGCGCTGGCCGAGGCAGTAGCTCATGGACAGGCCGGCCTGCCCGCCGCCGATGACCAGGGCGCGGTAGTGCTCCCCGTCGAGGTCCGGCTGGCCGCCGGGTGGCTGGGCGCCGGGCGACTGGGCGTCGGGCGGCTGGGCGTCGGGCGAGTAGCCCGGGGATGGCTGGCCGTCGGGCGAGTGGCCCGGGGATGGCCGGGCCGCGGGTGGCTGGCCGTTGCGGTGCGGCAGGGCCTGGTGGTTCACGGTCGCTCCCTTCACCCTGGCGGTCGTCCGGGTTACCGGCTCCGGCGGTCTTCCCGCCATCGGGGACAGTGCTCGCGGCGCGGGTATGCTGCGGGCAGCGGCGGCGGTGCCCGGCGAATCGGGATCCCTGGACGGCGGTGTCCGGTGGCTGTGCTGTCCCGTCGCGGCCCCGGTCCGGGTTGTGCCCGGGTTCCCTGTGGCCCGGGTACGGTGACCCGGGGTACGGTTGGGCCTGGGATTCCCGTGGCCGCGTTCCCTGGGGCGGCGGCCTTGCGGCGGCGGCGCGGCCTCGTTGCCGACAAGAACCGAGTTAAGTCCCGGTCAATTACCGCGTTGTTTCATCCGGAACGCTGACCGGTTTCGGGACCGCCATTAAATTAACGGCGCATTTCGCAGCCCGGCACGGCCCCACCCCGCCGGCAACTCCGGGCCGCCCCCGGCGTCCCGCACGATCGGCACCACCAGCCTAATTAGTCACTGATCATGGTCGACCGCGACTTTTCCCGCGGAACGTACGCGGATTCGTCCCATTTACCCGGTTAGGCCGCACCATGCGCGGGAAACGTCGCCCGCGGCGGGTGCCCCGGGGTGGGGGAGTGGGGGAGTGGAGGCGATGGGTGGGTGGGCTAGCGCTGGCGCCAGCGCCAGTTCAGCTCGCCGTGGGGCGGGGGTCCGGGCAGGCCCGGCCGGGTGGACGGCCCCCCGGGGCCGGAGGGGGTGGCGGCGAGGCCGTCGAGGAGCAGGCGCAGGTAGCGGCGGCGCAGTTCGCTGGTCCGGGCCCGGTCGGGAACGCGGATCGCGGCGCAGCCCTCCAGCACCAGGTCAAGGTCGTCCGCCACCACGTCGGGGCGCAGCCGCCCGGCCGCCTGGGCCCGCTCAGCCAGGCCGGCGGCCATGGCCCCGGCCCGGCGCGCGTCGTCGTGCATCTCCTGGGTGGGAGTGAAGGTACCGGCCAGGTGCACGGTGAGCGAGTGCACGTCGGCGTCCACGATGCGCTCCAGGAAGCCGGTCAGCGCGGTCCAGGGATCCGGCTCGGCGCCGGCCTTCTCAGCCTCGGCGATGAACCGCCGCAACCCGTCGTGGCAGAGCCGGCGCAGCAGGTCTTCCTTGCTCGGGTAGCGCCGGTAGAGCGCGCTGATCCCGACCCCGGCGTGCTCGGCGACCACGGCGACCGGGGCCTTCGGGTCGCTGAGGAACACCTCGCGCGCGGCCTCGAGGATCAGCCCGTCGTTGCGGCGCGCCTGCCCGCGCCGCCCCGGCAGGGCTTCCTGTGGCCCGCCCGCCGGCTTCCCTCCGGCGGGCCCATCCCCGGCGGGCCCATCCCCGGCGGGCTCATCCCCGGCGGCCGCGATCCTTCCCGCCCCGCCCGCCGGCTTCCCCCCGGCAGGCTTTTCCCCGACCCCGCTGGCCGTCCTGGTCTGCTCCCTCATGAACTTCAGCCTACCACTGGAACGGATCATTCCGCTCTGATAGAGTTAGCGGAACAAAGCGTTCCGTTCTGAAATGAGGAATCATGACCGACGCGACGATCCGCCCCTACCGCGTGGACATCCCGCAGGCCGCCCTGGATGACCTGGCCGGCCGGCTGAGCCGGACGCTGTGGCCGGACGAGCTGCCCGGGGCCACCGGGGACTACGGCATGACCACCGCCCGGGTCCGGGACCTGGCCGGGTACTGGCGCGACGGGTTCGACTGGCGGGCGGTGGAGAACCGGCTGAACTCCCATCCCCAGTTCGTCACCGACATCGACGGGGAGACCATCCACTTCCTGCACGTTCGGTCCTCCCGGGAGGACGCCACGCCGCTGCTACTTACCCACGGCTGGCCGGGCTCGGTCCTTGAGTACCTGGACGTGATCACCCCGCTCGCCGAGCCGGGCGACCCGGGCGCGCCCGCGTTCCACCTGGTCATCCCGTCCCTGCCGGGGTTCGGGTTCTCCGGCCCGACGCGGGGCCCGGGCTGGGACCGCTACCGCACCGCGCGGGCCTGGGCGGAGCTGATGCGCCGTCTCGGCTACGACCGTTACGGCGCCGTCGGGAACGACGCGGGCTCGATGATCTCCCCGGAGGTCGGCCGGATCGACTCCGGGCACGTCACCGGGGTGCACGTCACCCAGCTGTTCTCGTTCCCGTCCGGCGACCCGGCCGAGTTCGAAGGGCTGAGCGAAGCCGACCAGGCGGCCCTGGGCCAGCTGAAGTGGTTCTACGACACGATGTTCTCGTTCAACACGCTGCACAGCCAGCAGCCGCAGACGCTGGCGTTCGCCCTGGCTGACTCGCCGGCCGGGCTGCTGGCCTGGAACGCCCAGCTGTTCGGGGAGAGCCTGGACCGCGACTTCATCGTGGCCAACGTGGCGCTCTACTGGCTGACCGGCACCTCGGGGTCGGCGATCCGGTTCTACTACGAGGACGCGCACGCCGGCGAGCACCCGGACGGGCCGACCACGGCGCCGACGGGGCTGGCCATGTTCGCGGGCGATTTCCAGTCGATCCGCCGGTTCGCCGAGCGGGACCACCACGGCATCGTCAGCTGGAACTCCTACGACCCAGGCCTGCCCGCGGGCGGCCCGCGCGACGCCGGCGGGCACTATGCGGCGCACCAGGCCACGGACCTGCTGGCCGGCGACATCCGGCAGTTCTTCGCCAAGCTGCGCTGACCGGGCAGCTCAGCGGAAGCGGGCGGCGCGGGCGTGCAGCACCACGAGCGTCCCCGCGCAGGCGGCGGCGAGCAGGACGAACGGGACCAGGTCCGAGGTGGCCTGGGCCAGCGCCCCGCTGGCCGCCGCCCCCACCGTCTGCCCGCCGGCCCAGGCCAGGTTGGCCAGCCCGAAGGCCAGGCCCTGGTTCAGGCTCAGCCGGTTCGCGCCGCCGCTGAGCAGCGCCGAGGCCGGGGTGAACAGCGTCCCGTAGCTGGGCATGCCCAGAATCAGCAGCGCGATCAGCACCGGCGCCGGGGCCAGCCACGGCACCAGCAGGCTCACCACCACCGCGACACACAGCGAGATCTGGATGGGCACCAGCGCGCCGCGCCGGTCGGACAGCCGCCCGGCCAGCGGGGAGAGCGCCGACTCGATCGCCGCGGCGGCCAGGAACGTCCCCCCGATGATCAGCGTGGTCGCGCCCAGATGGGCCAGCCGCAGCGGCACCAGCACGTCCACCACGCCGAAGGCCAGGCCGGCCAGCAGGGTCAGCCACATGCCCGCGGCGACCTGGCGGTCACGCAGCGCGGGCAGCGCGGCCCGCAGCGCCTGTGGCTGGGCCCGCTCCGGGGCGGGCACCAGGAACGCCACCCCCATCAGGCCGATGCCGGCCACCGCGGCCACGGCGAAGGCCGGCCCGGTGCCCACCTGACCGGCGGCGGCACCGACCACCGGCCCGAACAGCGCGCCGACCACCGCGGCGGCCAGGCCGGTCCCGAGCAGTTCGCCCCGCCGCTCGGCGGGGGCGGCCGTGGCGATCCAGGCCATGGCCGCGGTCCAGGTGCACGCCCCGCCCAGGCCCTGCACGAAGCGCGCCGCGTCCAGCACCGGGGCGGCCGTGGCGAAGCCGAAGACCAGCGTGGACACGCTCATCAGGGCCAGGCCGAGCAGCGCCACCGCCCGGTCGCCCAGGCGCGCGGTGAGGACCCCGCTGGGCAGCGCGCCGAGCAGGGTGCCCAGGGGGTAGGCGGCGACCAGGATTCCCGCGCCGGACTTCGAGAGGCCGGCGGAGTGGGTGTAGTGCGGCAGCAGGGGGGTCAGTGCGGTGAAGAAGACCGTGTCCACCAGGACCAGCGCGCAGAGGAAGCCCATCAGCACCCGCAGCCGCGGCGAGAGCCTGGGCCGGGAAAGGACGGGCGGAGCAGAAGTCATGCCCGCGTCACGCCGTGCTCACGCTTATCTACCCGATCTGCCGCGCCAGTGCGGCCGCCGCCGTAGCCCTCCCGCGGGAGCCGCAGCGCCAGGCTCAGGCCTCCCGGATGCGGACTGTACCTTCAGTCAGGCCTCGGTGGCCAGTTCATTAAGCCACTGCTGGCTGGCCCGGGCCACCCGGGGCGGTACCGACAGCTCGTCGAGCAGGTCGCTGGCCGCGGCCATCTCGTGCTCTCGCCGCCGCGCGTGCTGGTAGCTGCCCTGCTCCAGGCGGCCCAGCGTGCTGGCGTCGGCCGCGGCGAGCTCGGCCGCGATGTGCTCGCGCAGCCAGTCCTCGCAGCCGGCCGCCCGGGCGGCGTGCAGGGCCTCGATGGCGGCCGCGGCCATCCCCTTGTAGAACACGCTGCGCAGCAGCTTGCGGGTGGCCGCGGCCCCGGCCGGCCCGGGCAGCACGCTCACCGTGACCCCGCACCCGCCGAGCAGGCGGGCCACGGTCTCCGCGGCGGGACCGGACACCACCAGCGGGGCGCCCAGCCCCCGCCCCGGCACCGGGGCCATGATCGCGATGTCCGCGAACGGCACCCCGGCCTCCTCCGCGGTGGCGGCCAGCCGCTGCTTGAGGCCGGCGGACGCGGTGTTGGCGTCGGCGTACACGGCCCGGCCGCCCGCGCCGTCTCCCGCGGCCGCCGCGCCCAGGCCGGGCAGCGCCTGCTCCAGCGCCTGCTCCGCCTC
>JAOPYP010000457.1 GCA_025964635.1 Actinomycetes bacterium
CGCGTCGGAGGCGCTGACCTGCACGGAGTAGTTCCCGGCGCGGCTCAGCCAGCCAGTTAGCTGCCCGGCGGCGCTGAGGGACACACCCGGTGGAAGCCCGGTTGCGGTGAACGTCACGGTCTGCCCCGGAACCGGGATCGCCTGCCGGAACGGCAAGCCGACCGGGTCGCCGGCGACCTGCTTCTGGTTGGCGGGATCCAGCAGGGACAGGATCGCGGGATTGGCCTGGTCGAGGTCGGTGTGGCCGGCGTCGGAGATTCCGGCCACGGTGCCGGTGCTGGTGTACTGCCAGCTGGCCCAGGTGCCCCAGCCCGAGGGCAGTGGCGGAGTGCCTGCACTTGAGTAATCGGGCACCCAGAGCGGGGTGTGCCCGAAGCCGGTGCTGTTGCCCGTGCAGGTGTCCCACCAGGTCCGCGGGGTGTAGATGATCGGAAGCTGGCCGGTCCTGGCCTTGATCTCACTGTCGAACTTGGATATCCACGACACCATGGCCGTGGTGCTGAGCCCGTAGCACGGCGCGCCATACGGGTTGTACTCCATGTCCAGCATGAGCGGCATGGTCCGGCTGGCAGATCCCAGGTACTGCACGAGATAGTCGGCCTGGGTGGCCGGGCTGCTGCTGCTGCCGTTGCCGTTCGGGATGGCGAAGGCGTACGCGACCACCGAGAGTCCAGCGGCCTGGGCCTGCGCCAGGTCGGTCAGCGCGTAGGGGTTCTGATAGTAGGCGCCCTCGGTTACCTTCACCCCGGCGAAGCCGATACCGGATGCCGCCACCTGGGACCAGTCGATTGCGGCCCCGCCCGGGTGCTGGAACGAGGCGACGTCCACCCCCTGCTCATCGCCCGCCACCGGGGCTGGCGGTGTCACGCCCGGGGCCATCTGCCCCGCCCCCGTCATCGGCGCCTTCGTGGACGAGCCCGACAGCTGGCGCAGCAACTGAGGTGAGTGGGTGGCACCGACATTGGACCGGCTGACCGGGCCGGCCGGGGCCCGGCCCACGGCTGACCTGGCGTCCGGAGCCGCGGCAACGGGGGCGGCGCTGAGCCCGGCCAGCGCGAGGCTGGCAGCGGCACAGAAGACGGACATCAACCAGCGGCGCGACGGCGCGGGCATACGAGAACTCTCTTTCACGGCTAAGTCGCCCCTGACAGCAAGGAATCGTCCGGCTGCGCCCGGGCAGGCGAGAAATGTCCCCTATTAATATCCGGTCTGACGAAGGCGGCGCCACCAAACCGGCAACAATGCTTTCTGTAGATGGCTCGCTGCTGGCCGGGCCAGCACGAGAGGTCGAGGCCACGGTGGCCCAGGCCACCGCCGTAGCAGTAGGTGCCCGCCAGAAGGCCCCGGTCCGTCGATCCAGTCCCGTGCCAATTCGGGGGACAGAGAATTCTTTCCGTCGCAATGACGGAATATAGCTTTCCGTGACCTGGGTATGGTCCGATACCGGAATGCATTCCGCAGGACACCCGGGCCCGGGCCGCCCGGGACCGCCCGCGGCAGGATCCTGCCGCCACACCGGGAACCGGGCCGGGCCGCAGAACGTCACATGGGCATGAAATTCTCCTTGCGGCCCGCGCGAGATGGCGCCAGGTACCTCGTGGCCGCCATCCTCTGCGTGGTCACGGCGGCCGCCTGCGGCAGTGTCACCACCACGAACTCGGCCGCCAAGCCCGCCAAGCCCGCTACGCCCGCAGCCAAGGTCTCGCTCACCGTGGTGGTCACGCCGGCTCCCGGCGCCACCCCGAAGCGGTGGACGCTGCGCTGCGACCCGGCCGGCGGGACGGAGCCTGACGCCAAGGCCGCCTGCCGGGCACTGCTGGCCGCCAAGAACCCGTTCGCGCCGATCCCGCGCGGGATCATGTGCCCGATGATCGTGGCCGGGCCGCAGAAGGCCACGATCACCGGGACCTTCTTCGGCCAGCATGTGGCGTCGAACTTCTCGCGGGCCGGATGCCAGGCCACCCGCTGGGCCAAGCTGGGTGCGGTCTTCGGGTCTCTCGGCACCGGCAGTGGCGCCGCGTCCGGGTCACCCGTGCATTGATTAGCCCGTGCGTTGATTAGCCCGTGCATTGATTAGCTAGCACTGATCAGCCAGCACCCAACAGCCAGCACTGACTAGCGGAGCAGCCGGGACATCCGCCGGTCGGCCAGCGGCTTGCCGCCGGTCTGGCAGGTGGGGCAGTACTGCAGCGCCGAGTCGGCGAACGAGACCTCGCGTACCGTGTCCCCGCACACCGGGCAGGGCTCCCCGGCCCGGCCGTGGACGCGCAGACCCGACTTCTTCTCGGCCTTCAGGTCGCCGGCGGCCAGGCCGGCGGACCGTTCCACGGCCTCCCGGAGAGTGGTGATGATGGCCGCGTGCAGTTCCCTGACCTCGTCCTCGGTGAAGCTGCTGGCCAGCTTGAATGGCGACATCCGCGCCACGTGCAGCACCTCGTCGGAGTAGGCGTTGCCGATCCCGGCGATGATCTTCTGGTCCCGGAGCACGCCCTTGATCTGGGTCCGGCGGCCGGCGAGCATCCCGCCCAGCGCCTCGGCCGTGAACGAGTCGGCGAGCGGGTCGGGGCCCAGCGCGGCCACCCCGGGCACCTCGGCCGGGTCGGCGACCAGGTAGACGGCCAGGCGCTTCTTCGTGCCCGCCTCGGTCAGGTCGAACCCGGCGCCGTCGGTGAACCGCAGCCGGAAGCCGAGTGGCCCCTTGCCGGGACGCGGCGGGGCGGGCGGGATGTCGTCGCGCCAGCGCAGCCACCCGGCCCGGGCCAGGTGGATGACCAGGTGCAGGGGGCCGTCGGCAGGCGGGCGGCCGTCAGCGGGTGGCCTGCCGTCAGCAGGCGGGCTGCCGGCCGGGCCCCCGGGGGCCGGGACCGCCACTAGGTCCAGGAATTTCCCGTGCCGCTGGGTGTCGGTGATGACCCGGCCGCGAAGAGCGCTCAGATCCGGGCGGTAGGTCTTGAGCACCGAGATAGCCGCACTGTCGGCGCGGTCGATGACATGCCCGTCGGCCCGCTCACGCAAGAAGCGGGCGAGCGACTCCACCTCGGGAAGTTCCGGCACGGTATCGATTCTGCCTGGTGCCCTGGGATGTTCGCGCCACGCCGGGATGCGGATCGTTATCACACCGATAACGGCTGGCCCATGGTCGTGTAACACTGATCCCATGATTATGGACCGCGCGGGCCAGATCCGGCCCGGGTGCTTCCGGCGCGGGGGGCTGCGCCGGGAGCCCCGGAAGTTTGGCCGTCGGGAGCCGCGGAAGTATGGCGGGCGGGAGCCCGTGATGCACGACGGCGGGACACCGGAAGGCCTTGCCGGTATGGAACCAGACTGATTACTTGTTTAATGAAAACTAACGTAGCTTGCGGTGTGTCACCGGTGAGCGGAGCATGGATTCACAAGGATGAGAAGCCATGAACCAGGCAGAGCCTCAGCCCCTCCCGCGCCAGCCTGAGCGGCCCGCCCCGGGTGCTGCCCAGCCGGGCGGCCCGGAGCCTGACGGCCCCCAGCCGTACAGGCCCGCGGGCGTGCCGTCACCAAGTACCCCGCCCGGTGGCGATCCCGGCCTTCCGGCCGCCCCGGGCCGGGGGGCGGCCGAGGCGGACCCGTACGGGGAACCGCAGGCCGACTCCGGTCCCGCCACGGACCTGGCCCATCCCGTGGTGGTCGGCTACGACGGATCCGGATCGAGCAGGCACGCGCTCGCCTACGCCGCGGGAATGGCGCGCAGGCTCGGCCGCCCCCTTCTCCTCGCCTACATCACGAGCCCGAGCATTTTCTGCGAGCCGCTCAGCGGCCAGGTGATCGCCCCGATCCGGGACTCGAACGAGACCCACCGCTGGCTGCTGGCCGAGCTCGACGAGGTATGCGACCGGGAGGGGCTGGACGTGCGGATCGTCACCCGCCAGGGCAGCCCGGCCCGGGAACTCGCCGCCGCAGCCGACGAGTTCAGCGCGGACGCGCTGGTCATCGGGGCCCCGGCGCGCGTCTGGCATCAGGTCGCCGGCTCGGTGCCGGGCTGGCTGGCCCGGCACGCGCACTGCCCCGTCATCGTGGTGCCCTGAGCGCAGGCACGCTGCCCGGCGCCCGGCCCCGGGCAGCCCAGACCGTGAATTGAGACCCTCGGCCGGTCAGGCCGTTAGGGGATCGTAGTAGTGCGCGTACTGCCAGGTGCCGCGCTCGACGAGGGCCTCGTCCGTCAGGACGCCGGTGAACCGGGCCGGAGACAGGGCGGACAGATCGACCTCCGGACGGCCGCCGGTGATCCAGCGGGCCAGCGCCTCGCCGATGGCCGGGGACGACGAGAATCCTGATCCATTGCAGCCGCTGGCCACCCACAGGCCCGGCACCTCCGGCACCGGGCCGGCCAGGAAGCGGCCGTCGGGGCTCATCGTGAACAGCCCGCCGCGATGCTCGGCCACCTCAGCCTGGGCCGCCGGCACCAGCCCGGCGACCTGGGCGGCCATCGCGTCCAGCACGCCGCGATCCAGCGGGACGTCGTCGGTGTCGAACGCGGGGGGCTGAGCGCGCGGGTCGACCGGGAGCGGAGCGGACTCGAACCCGCCGAGCATCAGGCCTCCGCGGGCGGGCCTCAGGTACACCGCGCAGTCCAGGATCCGGGTGATCGGCGCGCTGGCGGGCACCCCGGGAACAGGCTCGGTCACCAGCAGCTGGTGCCGGACCGGTGCGGCCGCCACCCAGGCGCCGGCCAGCTCGCCGACCTGCCGGACCCAGGCGCCCGCGGCGTCGACGACGACCGCGGTCTCGATGTGGCGGGCAGCGGTCCGCACGCCGGTGATCACCCCGGCGCTGCTGGTCGTCACCGCGGTGACCGGCTCGTCCGCCAGCACCTGCACGCCAGCCCGCGCGGCGGCCCCCAGGTAGGCGTCGATCAGGGCGCCAGGTTCCTCGATGTAGACGTCCTCCGGACACCAGACCACATCCTCGTCCCCGGCCGGGCGGTAGTACCCGCCGGTGCGCTCCGCCGCCTCCGCGGGACTGATCGCGGCCAGGTCCACCCCCCAGCGGAGGGACTGGGCCAGCTCGGCGGCGAGCAGCTTCTTGTGACCGCCGCCGCGCGCCACCAGCAGGCTGCCCGAGGCCGCCACGTCGAGCGGCACACCCGCCCACTCGCCGAAGTGCCGCACGAGATCGATGCTGCGGCGAGCCAGGAAGGTCCGGACCTCATCGCCCTGGACGGACTTGAACAGGCCGGCCGCGCGGCCGGATGCCTGCGAGCCGGGGGTACGCCGGTCCAGCACCACTACCGACCGGCCTTGCCGGGCGCAGTGAAGAGCGGTGCTCAGCCCCAGGGCACCCGCCCCGACCACCGCGACTTCCACCTTCATGACCTGGCCCTCACCACGCAGGCAGCCGACCGCCCGGGGCGCGGGTTGCCTCAAGGTAACAGTGCAGTCGCCTGACCTGCCCGGATCGCCCCCGGTACAGTGCCCGGGCGCATAAGCTCAGCCAGTGCGCCAACCACCGGTCCGGTCCACCCAGAAACTTCAGCACTACCAGTGGGCGAGGAGGGATTTGAACCCTCACGTCCTTTCGGACACACGGACCTGAACCGTGCGCGTCTGCCGTTCCGCCACCCGCCCTACGCAGTGAGTCAGGTTAGCACGTCCGCAACAGCACCCTGAGCGCCGATACCATCGGATGCGGATAGGGGAAGGAGGTACCCCGGTGGGAGTTCTCAGTCGCTTCGAGCGCAGGCTCGAGGGCATGGTCGAGGGTGCCTTCGCGCGGGCGTTCAAATCCGAGCTGCAGCCAGTGGAGGTTGCCAGCGCGGTACAGCGCGAGATGGATGACCGTGCCGCGATCGTGGCCCAGGGCCGGACCCTGGTGCCGAACGATTTCGTGGTGGAGATCGCCGAGACCGACTTCGACCGCCTCGAGGTCTACGCGGACAGTCTCGGTGTGGAACTGGCCACACTGGCCCGCGAGCACGCCCGGGAGCAGGGCTACTCGTTCGTGGGACCGGTGCGGATGCGCTTCGAGGGGGTCCCCGACCTGACCACGGGAACCTTCCGGATCCGCTCCGGCGTGATCCGGGGCACCACGGTCGAGGGCGGGGAGATCCGCAGGCCCGCCAGCGACCTGCCGCACATGCCGGGCTCCTTCGGAGGCCGGCCGAGGCTGCTGGTGTCGGGCCCGGAGCCGGGGCCGGACGGCAGCAGCCAGCGGACCTACGAGCTGAACGCGCCGGTCACCATGCTGGGCCGCGGCACCGACTGCGACCTGCGGCTGGTCGATCCCGGCGTCTCCCGGCACCACGCCGAGCTGCGGGTCGAGGACGGTGAAGTGGTCCTCGTCGACCTGGGGTCCACCAACGGAACGTTCGTGAACGGCCAGCCGGTGCGGCGCGTGACACTGGCAGACGGCACGCAGGTGACCCTCGGCCGGACCACACTGGTTTTCCGCCGGGACGGTATCTATTGACGCAGCCCGGACAATGGCCGCAGTCCCGGAACTGATCCAGGTTCCCGCTCTGGCCCGGACCCCAACCCCGCACTCCCCCCGAAAAGGCCGCAACGGCGAGGCATCCAAGGACACATAAGCCAATGAGTACGCTGACCCTCCTCCTGATCAGGCTCGCATTCCTGGCGGTCCTGTGGCTTTTCGTGATCACGGCGGTGGGTGTGGTGCGCACGGACCTGTTCGGTCAGTCCCCGTCCAGCCGCAAGCAGAAGCGGCAACGGCAGAACGCCCGCCCCCGGCCGGCCCGGCCCGCCCGCCCCGCCCGGGGAGGACGCGGCGAGCCGCAGCGCCTCCTGGTGACCGGCGGCCCGCTGTCGGGAACGACCATCCCTCTCACTGAGCAGCAAATCACCATCGGTCGGTCAAATGACGCCACGCTGGTCCTGAACGATGACTACGCTTCGAGCCGACATGCCCGGCTGTTCCCTCAAGACGGTCAATGGATCGTTGAGGATCTCGGGTCAACCAACGGCACCTACCTCGACCGGCAGAAGGTGACCCAGCCGACCCCGGTGCCGACAGGCGTGCCGATCCGCATCGGCAAGACCGTTCTGGAATTGCGCAGATGACACTTGCACTCCGGTACGCGATCCGCTCCGACGTCGGCCTTCTCCGGGAGGGCAACGAGGACGCGGCGTACGCGGGGCCGCGCCTGCTGGCGGTGGCCGACGGCATGGGCGGTCATGCCGCCGGCGAGGTAGCCAGCGCCGCGGCTATCTCGACCCTGTCCAGGCTCAACGACGACGTGCCCGGCACCGACCTGCTCGACGCGCTTGCCGACGCGGTCGCCGACGCCAACCACACGCTGCACAGCATGGTCGTTGCTGATCCCTCGTTCGAGGGGATGGGCACCACGCTCACGGCGATGCTGTGGTCCGACGGCCGGGTGGCCCTGTGCCACATCGGTGACTCCCGCGCCTACCTGCTGCGGGACCGTGAATTCCACCAGATCACCCACGACCACACGCTGGTCCAGACGCTGGTGGACGAGGGCCGGATCAGCCCGGATGACGTGGCCACCCACCCGCAGCGCTCGATGCTGCTGCGGGCCCTGGACGGCCGGGCCGACGTGGAGCCGGACCTGACCCTGCTGGAGGCCCGGCTCGGAGACCGCTACCTGCTGTGCTCGGACGGGCTGTCCGGGGTGGTCAGCGAGGAGACCCTGCATAAGACGCTGGCCGGCGTGGCCAACCTCGACGAGGTCGTGCTGCAGCTCGTTGAGCTGGCCATCCGGGGCGGCGGCCCGGACAACATCACCTGCATCGTCGCGGACGTGGTGGACAGCGCCACGGGGCTGCCGCCGAGCGACGCCTCGGTGATGGTGGGCGCCGCCTCCAACGGGAGCGGCGGCCCCCACTTCCGCACCGACAGCCCGGCCGGGCGGGCCCACCTGCTCACCCGCACCGCCCCGCAGGCCGCGGTGGCGATCGCGCACGACGATCCCGCACCGCAGGCGCCGGAGGAGCCCGAGGATGAGTATCCCCACCGCCGGCGCAGGCTGCCGCTGGTCAAGTCGGCGCTGGTGATCCTGGTCGTCCTGGTGGTCGGCGGAGCCTACGCGGGCTGGCGGTACACCCAGTCCCAGTACTACGTAGCCTCGAACGGCGGCCAGGTCGTCATCTACCGCGGCATCAACCAGAGCGCCGCCGGGATCAGCCTGTCCAGCGTGGCCCGGCGGTCCGGCATCCCGGTGGCCGGGCTGCCCGCC
>JAOPYP010000459.1 GCA_025964635.1 Actinomycetes bacterium
TAGTTGCTTGGCCGAGGTATGGGTGATCGGCCGCAGCCGCGTTCCCGCGCCCCCCGACAGGACCAGGGCCTTCATTGCAGCGAAACTAGCGTTTCCGGGCCTGGCCATGCACCATGAGCGGAAAAAAGGGGGATGCTGGTCGATTTAGTGACGCCCCGTGTTCACACAGGCCGTGTTCACACAGGCGGTGTTCACACAGGCGGTGTTCACTCAGGGCCGGGCGGGGCGGGGGCCTCACCGTGAAACGCATTCTGGGCCGCGGCCAGCCCGGTAGCCAGCAGGGCCTCCGTCGCGTCCGCCGCCCGGTCGATCAGGAACGGGAGTTCCTTGCGCTCGGCGGCGCTGAAGTCCCGCAGCACGAACGCGGCCGGGTCCATCCGGCCGGGCGGGCGGCCGATGCCGACCCGCACCCGGTAGTACTCGCGGGTGCCCAGGGCGGCGCTCACCGAGCGGAGCCCGTTGTGCCCGTTGTCCCCGCCGCCCAGCTTGAGCCGGACCGTGCCGAACGGCAGGTCCAGCTCATCGTGGATGACCACGACGTGCGCCGGGTCGAGGTGATAGTAACCGCGGAGCCCGGCGACCGGGCCGCCGGACTCGTTCATGTAGGTCAGCGGCTTGGCTATGGTGACGGGCGTGCCCTCGAGGCGGCCCTCGGCGATGACGGACCGGAATTTCCCGGCCCGGAACCGGCCGCCGATCCGGGCGGCGAGCTCATCGGCCACCATGGACCCGGCGTTGTGCCGGTTACCGGCGTAGCCGGGCCCGGGATTGCCCAGCCCGACGATCAGCCAGCGTTCGTCGGCCATGTCCTTCTCGTCTCGGCTCCCCGGGGCTGGCCAACTCCGTGCTGGCCAGCCCTGCGCTAGCCAGCCCCGAGCCGCACGCAGCACGGACCACATGGTTCCCGCCGCAGTCCAGCCTGGCCTCGCCGCCCGTCCGGGACCGGCCCGGCTATTCGTCCGCCGCAGCGGAGTCGGCCGGGGCCTCGCCCTCGGGAACGGGAGCGGGCTCGGCCTGGGCCGCCGCAGTCTCGGGCGCGCCGATCTCGGCTTCCATCTGCTCAGCGGTCGGCGCGGCGATCACGTGCAGGACCAGCGCGTCGGGCTCCACGGCCAGGGACGACCCGGAGGGCAGCTCGAGGTCGCCGGCGTGGACCGACGTGCCGACCTGCATGTCCTCCACGTTGACCTCGATGCCGGTGGGGATGTGCGTGGCTTCGGCCTCGATCGAGATCTGGACCATCTGCTGGTCGAGCAGGCCGCCCGAGTACACCTCGCCAGTCACCTGGATCGGGATGTCCACGGTGACCTTCTCACCGCTGCGGACGAGGATCAGGTCCACGTGCTCGACCGAGCCCCGGATCGGGTTGCGCTGCACGGACTTCGGCAGGACCAGCTGGTTCCCGCCCGGCAGGCCATCCAGGCGGATCAGCACGTTCGCGGTCTTCAGCGCCATCATCACGTCGTGGCCGGGAAGCGTCAGGTGCCGCGTGTCGGTGCCGTGGCCATACAGCACGGCAGGAACCCGGCCTGCGCGGCGCTCTCGGCGGGCGGGGCCCTTGCCGAAATCGGTGCGCGGCTCAGCGGCGATGCGGACCTCGGGCACGGTACTTACTCCCTATGCAGCGGACTAGATTGACGGTGCAGCGTCTCTCCGGGTAACCGCTCGGGCACCGGGGCCGCATACGACAACCGACAGGCACGCGAAAGAACGTGCCTGTCGGAGTCTAACTCACCTCGGGGAGCGCACGGCGCGAGGCTGGAGTCCCCGAGGCGGTTCACGTCACATCAGGATGGCTCAGCCTCCTGAGTTGCCCCCGGCTCGGCGTCGTGCGTCATCGCCGGCTCGGCGTCGTGGGTCATCGCGGGCTCGGCATCGTGCGTCATCGCCGGCTGAGCGTCATGCGTCATCGCGGGCTCGGCGGGCTCGGCGTCATGCGTCATCGCGGGCTCGGCGGGCTCGGCGTCATGGGTCATCGCCGGCTGAGCGTCGTGCGTCATCGCCGGCTGAGCCGCCTCGGCGGGCTCGGCGTCGTGGGTCATCGCCGGCTCGGCGGGCTCGGCGTCATGGGTCATCGCCGGCTGAGCGTCGTGCGTCATCGCCGGCTGAGCCGCCTCGGCGGGCTCGGCGTCGTGGGTCATCGCCGGCTCGGCACCGTGCGTCATGCCCCGCTGGTCGTCTGTGCCGTTGTCCATGATCGTTGTCCTCTCCTGTTCCTGACCCCCGGGAGCCGGGAAGAAAGACAGTGATTATGCGTTTGGCAGCAGAGTACAGGACATGCCCGCATCATCCCGATTAATTGTCGGTTGAGTCAGCCTGAAGTAACTCATTAAATGGACGCCGCACCGCCTGCCCACGCGAATCAGCAACTATCCGCACGGCTCACGATACCGTCCTGTGCCACTAGCCGCCGAGACCACGAAACTCAGCGAGGAGCGCCGACGCCTGCGCGTCCTCCCCTAGTTCATCAAAGATCATCAGCGCCCGGCGCAGGTACTCTTGGGCCTGCTCCGGCGAATCCTGGTTGACGTAGGCCCGGACAAGGTGGCGAAGGGTCCCGGCTTCTTCGAGCCGGTCCCCGGCGGCGTGCCGCAGCTGCCGAGCACGGTCCAGAACGCTGACCGCTTCGGCCGGCCGGCCCAGGGCCAGGTATGCGTCGCCGAGATTGTTGAGCGCATAGCCTTCGCCGCGGATATCCCCGATGGCACGAAATATCTCTCTGGAATGCTCCAGGCTTTCCACGGCCTCCGGGATACGGCCGAGCGCCAAGTACGCCTCCCCCAGGTTATTGAGCACGACACTTTCGCTATAAGGATTGGCCGCCTGGCGGCGGATTTCAAGTGCTCGTTTGAGCAGGTCAAGCGCGTCATCGTAGCGTTGCATCCGCAGGTAGGTATCGGCCAGGCTGGTTGCGGTCTGCGCTTCCCCGGGCAGATCCCCGAGCTGGCAACGGATGGCCAGAGCCTGCTCGAAGTAGTCAGCCGCTTCGTCCATACGCCGGCGCGCGAAAGCCGTGCCGAGGCAGTTCAGCACCAGTGCCTCACCGCGGCGATCGCCTAGCAGGCGGACATTGACCAGGGCAATCTGGTGCGTCTCCACCCAGTCCGCCCAGTAGGTACGCCGGTTGAAAAAACCGAAGGCGGCGACGGGCAACTGCCAGGCGAGTGCGCCCAGCCCGTGGGCAGCGGCCTGCCGGGTGGCCGTCACCAGATTTATCCGCTCCACCTCACACCAGTTCAGCGCCTCATCCAGGGACTGGAACGCCAGGGGTTCGCAGCCGGGCTCGAGGGGAGCGAGCGTGAACGGGTAACGGTGCGGCGACACCATGTGCGCAACAGCATCCACGGTGTGCAGGTACCAGGTGAGCACCCGTCGGATGGCCTCGTCCCGGACGGCCTGTGTCTCCTCGACGTCGGCCCGGCCGGCCGCGTACGCCCGCAGCAGGTCGTGGAACCGGTAGCGCTCCGGCGCGGGCGACTGCAGCAACTGCGCGTCGACCAGCACCTCCAGGGCGTCCGCGGCCTTCTCCTCCGGCTGCCCTATCAAAGCGGCCGCCGCGGGCAGCCCGATCGTCCGGCCCTGCCACATGCCGAGCAGGCGGAACGCGTGCGCCGGGTCCACGTCGCCCTCCCGGTGGCGGGGCAGGCTGGCGAAACTCACCTCGAAGCAGGCCCGGACGGCCAGATCCCCGGTCTTCAGCTCATCCAGCCGGCGGCGCTCATCGGACAGCCGTTTGGCCAGGTTGCGGACGGTCCAGCCACCCCGCGCGGCGAGCCGGGCACCCGCGATCCTGATGGCCAGCGGCAGGCCCGCGCAGGCGGTCAGGACGTCCTCGGTAGCGTCCGGCTCCGCCTCGGCCCGGCCGCGGCCGATGATGCCGGCGAATAGGTCCAGGGCCTCAGCCGAGTCGAGCACGTCCAGATCGACGAAGCGGCTTCCGGCGAGATCCGGCATCCGGTTGCGCGTGGTGACCAGGACGGCGCAGGAAGCGGTCCCCGGAAGGAGCGGCCTGACCTGCGCGGCATCCCTGGCATCGTCGAGGACGATGAGCACCCTGCGATCCGTCAGCAGGGTGCGGTACTGGGCGGCGCGTTCCTCCTCGCCGGCCGCGATGCGGGCCGGGTCCACTCCAAGATCACGCAGGAACCGGGCCAGCACATCGCCGGGCGGGACCGGATGGGCGTTAGGGCCGGCCAGGCTGGCGTAGAGCTGCCCGTCCGGGTAGTGCGCCCGCAGCAGGTGCGCGGCGTGCACGGCCAGCGTGGTCTTGCCCAGCCCTCCGGCACCGATCACCGCCGCCACCACGACCGCCCCGGGGCTGTCCGGCCGGCGCGGGCCGGCCAGCAGGGCGCGCAGGTTCTGCAGGTGGTCAACGCGCCCGGTGAAGTCGGGGATGTCCGCCGGCAACTGGGCCACGAGCGCCAGCGGCCCTGAGGCGGGGGGCGCCGGACCCGCTTCAGGCGGCCCGGTGACCGCTGCTGCCGTCCCGGCGGGAGCTGGGCCGGCGGTCGGCGGCCCTGGCTGAGTGGCCGGCGACGTCTCCTCG
>JAOPYP010000497.1 GCA_025964635.1 Actinomycetes bacterium
GGCTGGTGCAGACCGTGTTCAAGGGCACCGCCCTATGGTCGATGCTGTTTGAGGACTACGAGTCCTGGCAGATGGGGTAGATCGCTCTCTGTATCACCTTCGACCGGCCGACCGGAATAAACGTCCCGGTCGGCCGCGTCACGTGTCACTGGCCGACTGGCCCCGGAAATCGATTCCTTGCCGAGGGACCAAGGTCCCCCCGGACCGTGACCGACATCCCTGGCGGAGGAATCTCTGCCCCGGTCATTCTGGGTTAACTACTAGTTTTCGGGTTGCACTAGGAGACTTCCATGATCTCGCCCGCTCACCTTGCTTCCGGGCCCATTAATCTTGACCATCCCGGAACTTACCTGCACTGGTCAATCTTCACGACGTCGGTAGCCAATCTGGTCCTTATCGCCGTCATGGTCGTGATCTTCGGCGCTGCGCTGCTGCTTCCCTTCCCCAAGGGCCGCACCTATCCACCGGAACAACCCGCCGAGGATGCCCCTGGCACTGAGCACCCAGCCGCGACAGCCATCGCGGCCGAGGACAGTGACATGTGGACGAACCGGGTCCGGCGGTTCGCCACCCGGGTCCTGCCACCCGGCAAGCTGCTGCCCGACCGCCAGCCCGGCTATGTGGCCTCCTGGATCTACGTGTTCGGGGTGGCCAGCCTCGCGGCGTTCGGCGTGGCCGTCGTGTCCGGGTTCGCGATCGCTTTGGGCGGCCCGGACTGGTGGCATTACAACTCGGTCGGCCACTTCTTCAACAGCATGCACCTGTGGAGCGTGGAGCTGTTCATGGCACTCCTAGTGATCCATTTGTGGGGCAAATTCTGGATGGCCGCCTGGCGCGGCAGGCGGGCCTGGACCTGGGTCACCGGGGTGGTCGCGTTCGCCGCGTCGGTCGTGGAGTGCTTCACCGGCTACCTGTCCCAGCAGAATTTCGACTCGCAGTGGATCTCCGCCAGCGGGAAAGACGCGTTCAACCCGGTCGGGGTGGGCGCGTTTTTCAACATCATGAACTTCGGCCAGATGCTGCTCTGGCACGTGGTGCTGATCCCCATCGTGCTGATCGCCCTCATCGGGGCGCACGTCCTGCTGGTCCGGGTCCGCGGCGTGTCACACCCGCTGCCCGCGGGCATCCGCACGCCGGGCCGCGGCATCCCCCGGCAGCGCCGCCGGGCCCGGGCGGCAGCCGACGCGGCGCCCTGGCGCGGCGCGACCAGGCGCTACGACATCCTCAAGGAAGGCACCCTCGCCGGGGTGATCGTCCTGGCGCTCACGCTCGGCCTGTCCTTCCTGCTGTCCTCCCCTGACGTGCCTTCGGTCACCGTCCAGTCCTGGTCCAGGATTGCCCCGGCCGACTTCCTGGCCACCGCGGCCACCGAATTGAACGGCACTAGCGGGACCGCCACCTATGGACCGCCCTACAACAACGGCACCGGCAGCGTGCAGAAGCTGCTGTTCTCGCCGGCGCAGCTGGCCGGGGTGCGCCAGCCACTGCACCCGGCTCAGGACTTTGTGCTGCACCCGCTGAGCACGATCGCGTCGTCTGACCCGGCCGTCGCGGCGGCCCTGGCCACTTACCGGTCCGCTCCCGCCGCGCAGCAGCTCAAGTGGGCCAATGCCTACGCCACCGCGGTGACCAAGGTGAAGTTCGCGGGCGGCGCGCCGGTCGTCCCGGCCGCCGCTGACGGGCCGGTCCCCGTCCTGCTGGCCAGCGAGCTGACCATGGCGCGCAGCGGGGCCTTGGACGCCAGCCTCATCGCCAAGGAACCCTTCTACGGCACCAACTTCACCAGCCCGCTGCTGTTCATGAACGACGGCGCCTACTTCTCTTCCAGGGCCCAGGCGATGAACCTGACCGGGGCGCAGTGGGGCGTCATGAACGAGACCGGCAGCTACCCCGGCCAGCCGTGGCTCTGGCTCTACACGCTCTGGTACCAGGTCCCTGGTTTCTCGGCATCAGCGAACGTGGACATGATCGCCGTCTACATGACCGGCCTGGCTACCCTGCTGCTGCTGGCCGTGCCGTTCATCCCGGGCCTACGGGACGTGCCGCGGCTGATCCCGGTCCACCGGCTGATCTGGCGCCGGTGGGGTGACCCGCCCGCTGACGGGACACCACCCCCAGCCGGGAAATCCGGCCCGGTCGGCACCGCCACCACCGGCAAGACCTGATAGTGGCCAGCAGGCGGAAGTGGGCCGGCCTGGTCGCTGCAGGTGCCCTCGCGGTGGCCGCCACTCTCGAAGCGGCGACTTACTCTCGGTGGCGATCATGGTGTCTCACCTGGGGCGCGACGGACGGCGAGGCCGCTCAGGCTCTGGCCGGCGACGAGTTGCTGGCCTACCCCAGCTTGGTGTCCACCCGGGCTGTGTGGGTTGATGCCCCGCCCAGCTCCATCTGGCCATGGCTGGTCCAGATGGGCCCAGGGCGCGGCGGCGCCTACACCTACGACTGGATCGAGAACGTTCTGGGTCTGGGGATGCACAGCGCTGACGAGGTCCTTCCCCAATATCAGGATCTAGAAGTCGGTGACGCTTGGCGACTCGGCGGTCGGGGACCTGTGCTGCAGGTGGCTGAGCTCGAACCGGAACGGTCCATGGTGCTGCGCTCCGGTGACGGGAACTGGGTGTGGGCTTTCTCGCTGGTTCCCGAGGGCACGGGCAGCAGGCTGATTAGCCGGAACCGGATCGCCACACGGGACGCTTCCCGGCTCGCGCGGGCCTTGAACACCTATGTAATGGAGCCGGGAAGTCTGATCATGGAGCGCAAGATGCTGCTCGGCATCAAACAGCGTGCCGAGCGCCTCGCCCGGGCTTCCCGCTAGCCGCAGCCGCAGGATGCCCGAGCCACCCGGCTGAGGCCCAGAGTTGGGTTCGCGGGCATGGCCATATTGGTGATCATGAAATGGAAGTCGCGGGAGTGGTTCAGCCAACGTACCACCGGCAAGATCGCCAGCGGGCCTTGGGCGCTGCACCGGGGCGTAGGGTCGTGGTGCAGGCCGATGATGAGCTGTTGGGTTGATCCCCCGCCTGGCTGCTGTGGCAGGAGGCGCCCCGATGATGAGTGTCAGCCGCTCGACGGTCCTGTGGGGCCTGATCGCGGAACACGCTGCTATGGCGGGCCGCCGGGTGGCAGTCGACGATGTGTGCGCGGTCGCTGTTTCCTTTGCCGGGGCGAGCGGGGTGTGGATGGCCGCCGCCAGCAGCCGGGGACCTGATTTCGTCATGTGCGTAACGGACGGGGTCAGCGAGCAGCTGGCGGAGCTCCAGCTGTTGCTCGGCGAAGGGCCGGCCCATGACGTGCTGGCCGCTGCGGCGCCGGTCCTGGCTGCCGACCTGGGTGACGGGGAATCCGGGCGCCGGTGGCCCGTGTTCACGCCGGAGGCCCGCAACACCGGCGCCACGGCCGTGTTCGCGTTCCCGCTGATGATCGGCGCGATCCGGACGGGGGTCATCGGGTTGTACCGGAGATCTCCCGGTCCCCTGTCCAGCCTGCAGCTCGGGGACTGTCTCCTGCTGGCTGACACTGCGACCGTGCTGCTGCTCGAC
>JAOPYP010000500.1 GCA_025964635.1 Actinomycetes bacterium
GCCCAGCCCGGGCCCGGCCCCGGCGGCGGGCGCGCCGGTGTCCAGGCTCCGCGGCGCGGCCGCCCGGACCGCGGTCAACATGGCCGCCAGCCTGAGCGTCCCCACCGCGACCAGCGTCCGGTCCATCCCCGCCAAGCTGCTGATCGACAACCGCATCGTCATCAACAACCACCTGGCCCGTGGCCGGGGCGGCAAGGTGTCGTTCACCCACCTGATCGGGTTCGCGGTGGTGAAGGCGCTGGGCGCGGTGCCGGAGATGAACCACGCCTACACCGAGCTGGACGGCAAGCCCGCGATCGCCGAGCCCCCGCACGTCAACCTGGGCCTGGCCATCGACGTGACCGGCAAGGACGGGTCGCGCCAGCTCCTGGTGCCCGCGGTCAAGGCCGCGGAGGCGATGGATTTCCGCCAGTTCTGGATGGCGTACGAGGACGTGGTCCGCCGGGCCCGGGCCGGCAAGCTCACCGTGGACGACTACGCGGGCACCACGATCAGCCTGACCAACCCGGGCACGATCGGCACCGAGCACTCGGTGCCGCGGCTGATGGCGGGGCAGGGCTGCATCGTCGGCGTCGGGGCGATGGAGTACCCGGCCGCCTACCAGGGCGCAGCCGAGGAGACCATGACCCGGCTGGCCATCAGCAAGTCGGTCACCCTCACCTCCACCTACGACCACCGGATCATCCAGGGCGCGCAGTCCGGGGAGTTCCTGCGCCAGATCCACCAGCTGCTGCTGGGCGAGAACGGCTTCTGGGACGAGGTCTTCCAGGCGCTGACGATCCCCTACGAGCCCGTCCGCTGGGTGCGGGACATCCCGGCCGGCCACGAGGACGACATCACCAAGTCGGCCCGGGTGCATGAGCTCATCCACGCCTACCGGGTCCGCGGCCACCTCATGGCCGACACCGACCCGCTGGAGTACAGGCAGCGCAAGCATCCCGACCTGGACATCAACCAGCACGGCCTGACCCTGTGGGACCTGGAGCGGGAGTTCGCCACCGGCGGGTTCGGCGGCAAGCCGCTGATGAAGCTCCGGGAGATCCTGGGCGTGCTGCGGGACTCCTACTGCCGCACGGTCGGCGTGGAGTACATGCACATCCAGAACCCCGACGAGCGGGCCTGGATCCAGGAACGGGTCGAGCGGCCGCACGACCGGGCCGGCCACGACGAGCAGATGCAGATCCTGTCCCGGCTGAACGTGGCCGAGGCGTTCGAGATGTTCCTGCAGACCAAGTTCGTCGGCCAGCGCCGGTTCTCCCTGGAGGGCGCGGAGGCGCTGATCCCGCTGGTGGACGCGGTGCTCACCGAGGCCGCCCAGGCGTCGCTGGACGAGGCCGTCATGGGCATGGCGCACCGGGGCCGGCTCAACGTGCTTGCCAACATCATCGGCAAGTCCTACGCGCAGATCTTCCAGGAGTTCGAGGGCAACCTGGACCCGCGCAGCACGCACGGCTCGGGTGACGTGAAGTACCACCTGGGCGCCAGCGGCGTGTTCACCGCGAACGACGGCGTCACGATCCCGACGTCCCTGGTGGCCAACCCGAGCCACCTCGAGGCCGTTGACCCCGTGCTCGAGGGAGTGGTCCGGGCCAAGCAGGACGTCATCGACCGGGGTGAACCCGGCTTCACCGTGCTGCCCCTGCTGATCCACGGGGACGCCGCGTTCGCCGGCCAGGGTGTGGTCGCCGAGACGCTGAACCTGTCGCAGCTGCGGGGCTACCGCACCGGCGGGACCGTGCACATCGTGGTGAACAACCAGGTCGGCTTCACCACCGCACCCGCGGAGTCCCGCTCCAGCGTGTACTCCACGGACGTGGCGCGGATGATCCAGGCGCCGATCTTCCACGTCAACGGGGACGACCCCGAGGCGGTCGTCCGGGTGGGCCGGCTCGCTTTCGCCTACCGGCAGCAGTTCAGGAAAGACGTCGTTATAGACATGATCTGCTACCGGCGGCGGGGTCACAACGAGGCGGACAACCCCTCGTTCACCCAGCCGCTCATGTACGACCTGATCGACGCCAAGCGGTCCACCCGCAAGCTCTACACCGAGTCCCTGATCGGCCGGGGCGACATCACCATGGAGGAGGCCGAGCAGGCGCTGCGGGACTACCAGCAGCACCTGGAGCGGGCCTTCACCGAGACCCGGGAAGCGGCCAAGCGGCCGATGGACCCCGGTGCGGTGGTCAGGCGGGAGACCACCCCGGAGCCGATCGATCACCGGAGCGTCCACACGGCGATCTCGGAAGAGGCGATCAAGCGGATCGTGGACACCCAGCTCAACCTGCCGGAGGGCTTCACCCCGCACCCGCGGCTGCAGCCCCTGCTGGCCCGCCGGGCCACCATGGTCGAGCAGAACGCCATCGACTGGGCGACCGGGGAACTGCTGGCGTTCGGGTCGGTGCTGATGGACGGGCACCCGGTGCGCCTGGTGGGCCAGGACACCCGCCGGGGCACGTTCGGCCAGCGGCACGCGGTGCTGGTGGACCGGCACACCGGCGAGGAGTACACCCCGCTGCGCCAGTTCAACTCGGCCAGCGCGCGGTTCCACGCCTACGACTCACTGCTGTCCGAGTTCGCGGCCGTGGGCTTCGAGTACGGCTACTCGGTGGCCCGGCCCGAGGCGCTGGTCTGCTGGGAAGCCCAGTTCGGCGACTTCGTCAACGGCGCGCAGACCATCCTGGACGAGTTCATCAGCGCCGGGGAGCAGAAGTGGGGGCAGCAGTCCAGCGTGGTGCTGCTGCTGCCGCACGGCTACGAGGGACAGGGCCCGGACCACTCCTCGGCGCGCATCGAGCGCTTCCTCGGCCTGTGCGCCCAGGGCAACATGACCGTCGCGCTGCCGACCAGCCCGGCTAATTACTTCCACCTGCTCCGCTGGCAGGCGCTGTCGCCCCGGCGGGCCCCGCTGGTGGTGTTCACGCCGAAGTCGATGCTCCGGCTCAAGGAGGCCTCCTCGGCAGTGGCGGACTTCGCCAACGGCTCGTTCCTCCCGGTGGTCAGCGATCCCCAGGACCCCGACCGGGCCGGCGTCCGCCGGGTGCTGCTGTGCTCGGGCAAGGTCTACTACGACCTGGCGCACCGGCGCGCCGACGAGAACCGGACCGATACCGCGATCATCCGCGTCGAGCGGCTCTACCCGCTTCCCGCCGAGGAACTGATCGCGGAAGTCGGCCGGTACCCGGGGGTTGAAGAGATCACCTGGGTCCAGGAGGAGCCCGCCAACATGGGCGCCTGGCCGACCATGGCCCTGCATCTGCCCGCGATCCTCGGCCGCCCGATCGGCCGGATCTCGCTGCCGGACAGCGCCCCGCCCGCCGCGGGCTCGGCGACCGCGCATAAGGCCGAGCACCAGCATCTGGTCGACGAGGCTCTCCCGGGGGCCTAGGCGATGTACTTCACCGACCGCGGTATCGAGGAACTCCTCGACCGGCGCGCCGAGGACGAGGTCAGCCTGGGCTGGCTCGCGGAACGGCTGCGCGAGTTCGTCGACCTGTTCCCCGAGGCGGAGGCCACGGTGGAGCAGCTAGCCACCTGGCTGGCCCGCCTCGACGAGGACGACCCGGACTAGCCGGCGTCCGCCCTCAGCTGGGCGGGCCCGCCGCCGGACCCGCTTCGCGAGTCGCGATACATCTTGACTTCCGGTCAACGCGTCATATCGTATGAGTGCTGGGACGCCTGGCCCGCGGGGCCAGGGGAGAGGATCGCGAGATGCCGCGCTGGACCGTTGACGCTCCTGCTTCGTACGACTTCGACCGGGTGGACACGCTGCGGGTCCGCGCCATCG
The DNA here is from genome assembly GCA_025964635.1 of Actinomycetes bacterium. Taxonomy (GTDB): domain Bacteria; phylum Actinomycetota; class Actinomycetes; order Streptosporangiales; family Streptosporangiaceae; genus RYN-230. The sequence continues at coordinate 3,785 of JAOPYP010000500.1, forward strand.
GCGGCTCGGTAGCGGTCCTCAGCACCAGCGATCGCGCCTGCCTGGACATCGCGGGGGTCACGGGCCAGCCGCTGGTGGTGAGTCACTCCGGCGGCACCCTCACCGTCAGCTACGAGGACCTGAGCTGGGACGGGCTGCTCGGCTGGCTGCGCCCGGACCGGACCTCCGCCACGATCACGATCACCGTGCCGAAGGATTGCCCCGTCCAGCTGGGCGTGGTCACCGCGAGCGCGATCGTGTCCGGGATCTCCGCGGCCACCTCGGTGAAGAGCGTGTCCGGGGCCATCACCCTGGACGGCGTGACCGGGGCGGTCGACGCGCGGACCGTGTCCGGCGACATCGAGGCCCAGGGTCTCGGCGGCACGATCGGGTTCAACTCGGTGTCCGGCGACCTCACCCTGGCCGACGGCGCGGTGGACCGGCTCGACGCCAAGACCGTGAGCGGGCGGGTCACCGCGGACATCGAGCTCGACCAGGACGCCGCGCTGCGGGTGGCCACCGTGTCCGGGCCGGTCGCGATCCGGCTGCCCGCCGACGCCAGCGCCCGGGTGGACCTGCGGTCCGCCACCGGCCGGGTGCTGAGCGAGTTCCCGGGGTTGCTGCACAGCCAGAAGCCCGGCGCCAGCTCGCTCAGCGGTGAGCTGGGCCCGGGCGGCCACGCCAGCGCAGGCCCGGGCAGGCATCCTGGCGTGGTCCGGGTCAGCACCATGTCCGGGCAGGTCACGCTCCTGCAGCGGGGCGAGCCCGGGCCGCCTCGGGCGGCGGCCGAGGCGGCGGGGGGCAGCCGGTGAGCCCCGTTTTCCGGCACGGCAGGCTCCGGCTGTACCTGCTCAAGCTGCTCGACGAGTCACCCCGGCACGGCTACGAGGTGATCCGGCTGCTCCAGGACCGGTTCATGGGCGTCTACTCGCCCTCCCCCGGGACCATCTATCCCCGGCTGGCCCGGCTCGAGGAGGAGGGCCTGGTCACCCACGACGAGGCCGACGGGCGCAAGGTGTACCGGATCACCGACAAGGGCCGGGAGGAACTCCGCAACCGCTCCGATGACCTCAGCGAGCTGGAGGACGAGATCACCGCGTCGGTCCGGGACATCGCCCGCGAGGTCACCGAGGACGTCCGGGAGACCGTGCGCAACCTGCGCGAGGAACTGACCTTCGCCGCGCGGGACATGCACCGGCGGGGCACCGCGCCGCGCGGCACCCGCGCGCCCCGCGGCAACGGCGCCCCGCGCCGCCGCGAGACCCATGCCGCGTCGGCCTGGGACGAGGCCCTCCGCGACCAGGCCCAGCCCGACCAGGCCCAGCCCCAACAAGCCCAGCCCCAACAAGCCCAGCACGAAGAAGCCCACCACGATGCGGCCCAGCACGAAGAAGCGCGGCACGAAGAAGCGCGGCACGAGCGCACGGGGCACGAGAAGGCCGGCGCTGGCCCGGGCTGGCGGGGCTGGCCGCCCGGGGGCGCGGGCTGGGCGGACCCCGGGACCTACCGGGACCTGGAGCACCTGGCCCGCCGGTTCACCCGGGAACTGCGGGCCGCGGCCACCCAGGCCCAGGCGGTGAGCGAGGACGCCGTCGGCGACCTGCGGACGATCCTGGACGACGCGCTGGACCGGATCAAGGCGGAGGTCTTCGGCAAGCCGGACACTCCGCGGCCGGACGCTCCCCCTGCCGACGTACCTTCTCGCGCCGACGCGCCCCGGGGCGACAGCGCCGGCCCCGGCGGCCCCCGCTGAAAACCGGTTCACGGATCGGGTCCACGGGGGTGAAGATAGGCTCTTGTCTCGTCCGTGATCCCCGCTGTGCTGTTCGCCGGCGGACACGCCCAGCCCCCGGATCAGGAGGTACATGGTGATGGTGCCGCAGGCCAGCAGGCTGAACAACGTCCGGTACGACATCCGCGGCCCGGTGCTGCGCCGGGCCCGGCAGCTGGAGGCCGAAGGGCACCGGATCCTCAAGCTCAACATCGGTAACACGGCCCCGTTCGGGCTGATGGCGCCGGACAGCGTGGTGACCGAGCTGGTGCAGAACATCGGCGAGGCCCAGGGCTACAGCGACGCGCGCGGCATCCACTCGGCCCGGCTCGCGGTCGCGCAGTACTACACCACCCTGGGCGTGCCCGACGTCGGCCCGGACGACGTCTATCTCGGCAACGGGGTCTCCGAGCTCATCGTGATGGCCCTCCAGGCTCTCCTGGACCCGGGCGACGAGGTCCTCGTGCCCAGCCCCGACTACCCGTTGTGGACCGGGGCGGTGATCCTGTGCGGCGCCCGGGCGGCACATTACCGCTGTGACGAGCAGACCGGCTGGCAGCCCGACCTGGACGACGTGGCCTCGAAGATCACCAAGGACACCCGGGCCCTGGTGATCATCAACCCGAACAACCCCACCGGCGCGGTGTACTCCCGGGAAACCCTGCTCGGCCTGCTCGACCTGGCCCGGCGGCACGGCCTCCTGGTGCTCGCTGATGAGATCTACGACAAGATCCTCTACGACGGGGCGGTGCACGAGTCGACCGCCGCGCTCGCCCCCGACCTGGTGGTGCTGACCCTGTCCGGCCTGTCCAAGACCTACCGGGCCCCGGGTTTCCGCACCGGCTGGCTGCTCGTCAGCGGCCCCCGGCGTGAGGCGGCCGGCTACCTCGAGGGCCTGGAGCTGCTGGCCAACATGCGGATGTGCCCCAACGTGCCGAGCCAGTACGCCATCCAGGCGGCGCTGGGCGGGCCGCAGAGCATCACCGCGCTGCTGCAGCCGGGAGGCAGGCTGCGCGACCAGCGCGACCACGCCTGGCAGAAGCTGAACGAGATCCCCGGCGTGGACTGCGTCAAGCCACGGGGCGCGCTGTACGTGTTCCCCCGGCTCGACCCGGACGTCTACAAGATCTCCGACGACCAGCAGCTGGTCATCGACCTGCTCGAGCAGCAGCACCTGCTGCTCACCCACGGCACCGGGTTCAACCTGGATACCCCCGACCACCTGCGGATGGTGTTCCTGGCCGGGATCGACGTGCTGGACGACGCGATCGGCCGGCTGAGCACCTTCCTCAGCACCTACCAGCAGTAGGGCGTCACGGGGCCGGCCCGGGGCGGGCCGGCTCGTTGACGGCATGGTCGGGGCGCTCCCCGCGGAGCACCTGGTGTACCTGGCGGGCCGCCTCCCGCGACATCTGCCTGCGCACCGCGTCCACCGCGGAGCCGAGGTGCGGGGTGAACAGGGTCCGCGGGTGGGCCAGCAGCCGGGGCGGGATGCGCCGCGGCCGGTCCGGCAGCGCCCAGTCCTCCATCGCGAACACGTCGGCCGCGTAGCCGCCGAGCTGCCCGGACTCGAGCGCGGCCGCGACGGCGTCCTCGTCCACCACCGACCCGCGGCCCACGTTCACCAGGAAGGCCCCGGGGCGCATCCTGGCCAGCGCCTCCACCCCGAGCAGATGGCGGGTCCCGGCGGTCAGCGGCAGCGCCAGCACCACCACGTCGCTCAATTCCAGCAACGGATCCAGACCGAGGCGGGTCACCTCCGCCCCGGACCCGGGGAGCCCAGCCCCGGGGAGCACGGTCCCAGAAGGCACCGGGCGCGGGTCGCAGTAGACGATCCGGGTACCGAACCCGCCGAGCCGCCGGGCCACGGCCCGGCCCACCTGCCCCATCCCCACGAACCCGGCGGTGGCCCCGTCCAGCCCCGCACCGTACAGGCGAGGGCGCCAGCCCGCGAACGTGCCCTGGCGCATCTCGCGGTCAGCCTCGGCCACCCGGCGCATGACCCCGATGATCAGTCCCACCGCGAGTTCCGCGGTGGGCGCGGTCAGCAGGTCGGGCAGGATAGCCAGCCACACCCCGCGGCGGGCGCAGGCGTCGGCGTCGAAGTTGTCGTAGCCCTTGAGCGTCGCGCTGATCACCCTCAGCCGCGGGCAGCCGGCCAGGAAGGCCTCGTCCACCCGGTCGGACATCCCGGTGATGAGCCCGGTGGCGTCCGCAACCAGGTCCGCGGCCTTCCCGGGCGGGAAGACCTGGCCGGGCCCGGCCGGCAGCACCGGATCACAGAAGCTGGCCAGGTACTCAGCGATCTCCGGGTGCACCCAGTGGGTCACGACCACCCGGGGCCTGTTCTCCGCGCCCACGGTCCGCACCCCGGCTAGACGGTGAAGACGACCTTCCCGAACACGTCGCCTGCGATCATCGCGGCGAAGCCGTCCTTGGCCTGCGACAGCGGCAGGACCCGGTCGATGGTGGGCCGCACGCCGGTCTGCTCGAGGAACGTGGCCAGCCGCTCAAGCTCGTCCCGGGTGCCCATGGTCGAGCCGACCACGGACAGCTGGAGAAAGAAGACCCGGTTAAGGTCGGCCGGCGGCACGGCCCCGCTGGTCGCGCCGCAGACCACGATCCGGCCTCCTGGCCTGAGAGCGCGCAGCGAGTGGGCCCAGGTGGCCTGGCCCACCGATTCCAGCACCGCATCGACCCGCTCAGGCAGCCTGGCGCCGTTGGGGAAGACCTGGTCGGCGCCGAGTTCGAGGGCGCGGTCGCGTTTGCGCTCATCGCGGCTGGTGGCCCAGACGCGGAAGCCCGCGGCGCGCCCGAGGATGATGAGCGCGGTCGCGACACCGCCGCCCGCCCCCTGGACCAGGATGGTGGCCCCGGGCTGCAGGCCGGACTTGGTGAACAGCATCCGGTATGCGGTGAGGTACGCCGTGGGCAGGCAGGCGGCCTCCGTGAACGACAGCGCCACGGGCTTGGGCACCAGGTTGCGCCGGGGCACCGCGACCCGCTCAGCGAACGTGCCGTCGTAGCGCTCGGACAGCAGCGACCGACGGGGGTCCAGCGTCTCATCGCCGCCGCCCACCGACGGGTCACCGATGACCGCGTGCACGATCACGTCGTGGCCGTCCTCGTCCACGCCGGCCGCGTCACAGCCAACGACGATGGGCAGCCGGTCGGCCGAGATGCCCACGCCCCGCAGGGTCCAGACGTCGTGGTGGTTGAGTGCAGCGGCCCGCACGCTCACCGTCGTCCACCCGTCCGGCGGTGAGGGGTCAGGGTGCTCGCCCAGCTCCAGCGCGCTCAGTGGGTCATCGGCGTCGATGCGTGCGGCAGTGACAGCGAACATGGGCGCACCCTAGCGCCTGAGCCCGGTCCGGCGGTGAGCTGGCCCCGCCGCGCGGCGGTCCGGGACCACGTCGCTACACTAAGCTACCAAGCAGTACGGGCGGTCCGGCGGAAGCGCCGGCCGGGCCAGCCGGTCTGTGCCATACTCGGTGCGGGGAAGCGGACCCCCATGTCCCCCAGCAACTAAAGGACTGGAGTGGATCTCAACTCCTATGCCGAGCTGGCGGTGCGCTTGGTCAACACGAGCGACGCTGGCGGCGGCCGCCAGGATGAGCTCGCCACCGTGGAGGCCTACCGGACCCTCATGGCGGACCGGGCTGCTTTGTGTGCCCGGGTCACCGGGGCCGACCTCGACGCGCTCCGGGAACTCAGGTCGCAGCTCCGGCTGATCTTCGCGGCCTGCGCCGTGGGCGAGGGGGATGAGGCCGCGGCGCGGCTGAATGCGCTGCTCGCCCGGCACCCCATCCACCCGGAGATCGCCCGGCACGACGGCGCGACCTGGCACCTGCATCACGCGGACAGCGGCTCGGTCGCGGACCGTTACGCGGCGGGCGCCGTGCTGGGGCTGACCATCGTGGTCACCAGCCTCGGCACCGAACGGCTCCGCCACTGCGAGGCCCCGTCCTGCCCGCACGTGCTGGTAGACAGCACTCCTGACCGGTCGCAGGCGTACTGCGGTGACCGCTGCGCGGCCAAGGCGAGCGTGACCGCCCTGCACGAGCGCCGGCGCAACCCGAGCGAGAAGGCCTCCACCGCGGCGGTCTAGCCGCCCGTTTGCCCGGTCAGGCCGCCCGTTCCCTTTCACTTCCGTCCCATGTTTCCCCTCCGTTACACGGGAGCTCCGGGCGCAAATGGACAGCGGCCCGTGTCGCCCTGAGGACTTATCGTGATCCGCGTTACCGAAATGAAGCCACTGACTTCTTCTCAGGCTGTTGGACGATCATTACCATGGGCCTACTCCAACGGCCGTATGGCCAACGTATGCCGACCCGGAAGAAGGTTCGAGGATGGCAACTGAGTCGGTAGCGACCACTACCAGGCCGGCAGACGTCGGCCTCAAACGCGAGATGGGCCTGATCGGCGCCACCTGGGCGTCTGAGAC
>JAOPYP010000503.1 GCA_025964635.1 Actinomycetes bacterium
GCGGCCGCGGCGGCCTCCGGCGGCGGGACGGCCCGGCCGCATCCTGGTGACGGGTCGCCGGGGGCCCCGGCGGTCCCGGAGCGGAGCACCACGGCGACCTCGCCACACGGCGCCCCGCGCTGGCGGAACGTCATACGCCCGGTGATGCACGACGCCCCGCTGTGCACCTCGGACAGGGATATCCCGACCGGGTGATCGGCTCGCGGCGGCGGCCCGAACGAGCATGACATGTGCCCCACCGAGTAGCCGGGGAAGCTGCGCTCGGCCGCCACCACCGCCGACGCGAGCAGCTGCGCGCCCGGGAACGAGGGCCACTCCGGCTCGGCCGCCGCGGCCTGGAACTCCCGGGGGCCGGCGGCCCGGAGATCCAGCGCCCCGGTCAGCCGGTCCAGCGTGGTCGGCACCCAGCGGGGCGGCGCAGCACCGCTGGGGACGACCGAGAGCCGGCCTCGCCGGTCCGGCCCGGTTGCCTCCCGCGGGGCTACCGCGGAACCTCGAGCGCGTCCCATCCACGTCCTCCTTGACGGTACCGGTGCACGCCGCGGGCGGCGGTCGGGACCGGGCGGCAGTCCGCCCGGTCAGCGGTTGTAGCTGTAAAACCCGCGGCCGGACTTACGCCCGAGCCAGCCGAGCCGCACGTACTGCTTCAGCAGTGGCGGCGGGGAGTACCTCGGGTCCTTGTACTCCTCGTACATGGATGCGGCCATGTCGTGGACGATGTCCAGCCCGATGAGGTCGCTCAGCGCGAAGGGCCCCATCGGATGGTTGAAGCCCAGCTTGATGACCTCATCGATCGACTCCTTGTCGGCCACACCGCGCTCGAACGCCCTGATCGCGTCCAGCAGGTAGGGGACGATCAGCAGATTGCCCACGAAGCCGGGAACGTCGTTGACGACGACCGGCGTCTTGCCGAGGGCCGTGGCGAAGTCTGCGAACGCGGCCACGTGCTCGGGGCGCGAGGTCGGCGTCCTGATGACCTCGACGAGCTTCATGGCCGGCACCGGGTTGAAGAAGTGGCAGCCCACGATGCTCTCCGGGCGCCGGGTGGCCCCGGCCAGGATCACCAGCGGAATCGTCGAGGTATTCGAGGCGATCATGACGTCCGGGGCCGTGATGCGGTCGACCTCCCCCAGCACGTCGCACTTGAGCGCGACGTCCTCGAACACCGCCTCAATCACCAGATCGGCATCTGCGATCGCCTCGAGGTCCGTGGTCATCGTCACCCGGTCCAGCGCGGCCGCCGCCCCTGCCTGCGTTAGCCGGCCCCGGCTGACGGTGCGCTGGAGGCTGTCGTCGACCCGGCGGAGAGCGGCCTCCGCCGCCGCGGGACCGGCCTCGACGACTGAGACCTCGTAGCCGTGCTCCGCCGCCACGTGGGTGACCCCGGCGCCCATCGTCCCGCAGCCGATCACGGCGACCCGCTTGACCTGCATCCCGTGGGGCTCCCTTACTGCCGGACCGCCCGAACGCGGCCGGCACTCGGGGCGCGGGCCGGAAGAAAACCGGTCAATCCAGCCGACACCGAGTGGCCGTGAGGTGAATATTTTGATACTTACCTATTTATCGATCGATACTAGATCGCGGCCCAGGCGGGGTCAAGAGTCCGCTGGATGTCGCCGCACGCCGGGCGGGGACAAGCCCAGGGACCAGCCGTTGACCATCGTGTCCCGGGGTTGTTAGTTTGATAATTGACTAACTATCACGTGACCGGGCCACCATCCGGGCCCTGCACAACCGGGCCCTGCTAACCGAGCACTGCACAACCGGGCCCTGCATAACCGAGCACTGAACTAGTCCAGCACTGAGGAGGACACCAGGTGGAGCCCATTAGCGCGGCCGTGCCACCGGGCTGGCCAGCGGTCACCCAGGACGAGGCGGTCTTCCCGACCGCGGCCAGGGTGGCGGCGGCCCTGCGCACTGTTGGCTACCTGCCGGATACGGCGATCGCCAGCACCGTGTTCCTGGCCGGGCGCCTGGGCAAGCCGGTGCTGGTCGAGGGACCAGCCGGTACCGGGAAGACCGAGCTGGCCAAGAGCGTGGCCCTGGCCACCGGGGCGCGGCTCATCCGGCTGCAGTGCTACGAGGGCCTGGACGAAGCCAAGGCGCTGTACGAGTGGAACTACCGCAAGCAGTTGCTCCGGCTGCAGGCCGCGCAGGGCGCGGCCAGCGACGCTGCTGATGAGTGGGGGCGCCTGCACGACGACCTGTTCGGTGAGTCATTCCTGCTCTCCCGGCCACTTCTGGAGGCGATCCGCGCGCCGGAGCCGGTGGTCCTGCTCATCGATGAGGTTGACCGGCTGGACGTCGAGACCGAGGCGCTGCTGCTGGAGGTCCTGTCGGACTACCAGGTGTCCATCCCGGAGCTCGGCACCGTGACGGCCTCGAGGATTCCCCGGGTCTTCCTGACCTCCAACAGCAGCCGGGAGCTGTCGGAGGCGCTCAAGCGCCGGTGCCTGTACCTTCATCTCGGCTACCCCACGCCCGAGCGCGAACGTGAGATCGTCCTCGCCCGGGTGCCCGGCATCCCGGAGCATCTGGCCGGCCAGATCGCGCAGGTGGTGCAGACGCTGCGCGGGCTGGAACTCAGGAAGCGGCCCTCGGTGTCGGAATCTCTGGACTGGGCCCGGACCCTGCTCGTGCTCGGCGTCCAGGACATCGAGGCCGGCCTGCTCACGGACACGATGAACGTCCTGCTGAAAAACCACCATGACATCGCCCTGGCGATCAAGGAGCTGGCGGTCCCGGACTGACGGCAGCCCGGGCAGCGGACTGACGGCAGCCGGGCAGCGGACTGACGGCCGCCGCGCGCCGGACTGACGGCCGCCGGGCACCCGGCGGCCGCGAGCGGCTCAGGCGCCCAGGAACCGCAGCACGGCGTCCATCGCGCGCACGTCGCCCGGCAGCGAGTAGTGATCCGCGCCGGGAATCGCCTGCCCCACCGCGTCCGGCAGCATCGCGGCGAGCTCGGCGGCCCGCCCGGCGGGATCACGCTCGCCGGTCACCACGAGCACAGGGCAGGTGATCGTGGCCAGGTCGGCGGCCGTGATCGGCCGCCGCGGGCGGCGCAGGAAGGCCGCCACCGAGGCCAGATCGTTGCCGGCCCGGCGAGTCATCCCGCGCAGCATCCTGACCTGGGGATCGGACTCATCCCCGGACTCAAGCGCATCCGCCATGGCGGCCGCGGCGGCCGGCTGCGGCCGGATCAGCGCCGGTCCCACGCCCAGCAGGGCCATCGAGCGCACCCGGATCAGGCCCCGCGCCGCACACTCGACCAGGAGATGCGCACCCGCGGAAAATCCGACCGCGTCTATCGGGCCAAGCCCCGTGAGCCGGCCCGCCACCTCCGCCGCGGCATCGAGCGCACCCGTCTCCAGTGGGCCCGGAGCCGGATCCTGGCCTGCTGGCCCATGGCCTGCTCGCCCATGGCCCGGCAGGTCGATCGCCAGCACCTCCCGGCCTGCTTCCGCCAGCAGGTCAATCCATCCCGGGGTCCGCCAGCCATGATCGCTGGAGGACCCCAGCCCGTGCAGCAGGACGACCGGGGCGTCACTCCCCGTGCCGCCGGGGATCACTCCTCGAACGGATCGTTGGGGATGTCGTCGGTCGTGAAGAAGTACGGGGCGCCGTACGTGCCCGCCGGGTCGGCCGCCAGCAGGCCGGGCCGGGGCCGGCTGGTCCCGATGCCATGATGGGCCAGCCAGGCCTGGGCCGAGTCCAGGTCACGCACCCGGAACGTGATGCCGTAGATCATGTTTCCCCACCTGGCCACGTGCTCGCCCAGCGGGGAGTCGCTCTCCACCGGCTCGGCCAGCCGCAGCAGGCAGTCGCCGAGCTGCATGATCTGGTACTTGCACTGCTCGGTGTCGTCGATGCCCTCGTGGACCGGGATCGCCTGCATGCGCTTGACGTAGTTGGCGGTCGCCTCGCCCAGGTCCTTGACCCCGAGGGTGACGTAGGCCACCCGCCGGATCGTCAGCGGGTGCCCCGTCTCCCACATCTTCACCTGGGACGACCAGGTCTCCAGGTCACGCGGGTCGTTGAGCATATCGACGCCGCACATCTCGACCATGAGGCCCGAGGTGTCCCGCGGGCTGGGGTAGAAGTACGGATGCGGCCCGAGATCGGCGATGCCCTCCGCCCGGCCTCCCCCCGGCTTGCCGATGTACACGCCCTGAGCGATCAGGTGGTCGGCGAGACCGCTCAGGTCGTCCACGCGGTAGCCGACTGAGTGGAGGTGGCGGCCGAACTTCGAGTAGAACTTCCCCACCGGCCGCTGGACGTCGGGCGGCATGTTGGGCGCCATCGTCTCGATGCACAGGTCGCTGATCATGATCAGGCCGGCCCACCGGTCCTCGACGGGCAGCCAGTTGGGCTCGTCCACGCCCATGTAGACCAGGCCGCCGAAGACATCCTCGTAGAACTGGTTGAGCCGGGGAACGTCATCGGTCATGTGCACCGAGTGGATCATGAGGCCGACGCCGTAGTCGCCCGTCTTCTTCGGTTGCCTGCGCACTGCGTACCCCTCTTCCTGTCGGCCGCGGCGGCGTCCACGGGACCTGGCCCGCCGCGGAGCCCCAGCCACGGAGCCCGGGGCAAATAATTCGATAGTTAGCTAAGTATCTAAGACCGTAGAGGCGCGTACCCGGCGGGTCAAGGGGCCGCCACCTCCGTGTCGCGCTCCTGGCCGGCCGGCGACCCGATGATCACCGTCGCCTCCCCCGGGGCCAGGCGATGGCCGTCCTGGTCGTCGGTCCAGACGGCCAGGACCACCCGGATCTCGCCGTCGGGCCGGGGCTCGACCGTGGTGACGCGCCCATGGGCGGTGACCGTCTGGCCCCGCACGTTCGGCCCGCGGAACTGGCACGACAGGGCCACCACCC
>JAOPYP010000580.1 GCA_025964635.1 Actinomycetes bacterium
GCCGCCGATCAGCGCGCGCTCGACGCGGCTCAGCACGTCCAGCGGGTCACCGGACCAGATGACCAGGTCGGCGTCCTTGCCGGGCTCGAGCGACCCGAGCCGGTCGTCGATGCCCGCGATCCGCGCGGGGTGGATGGTCAGCGCGCGGACCGCGGTCGTCCAGGCCAGGCCCTCCTTGACGGCCAGAGCCGCCTGGTAGGCCAGGAAGTTGATCGGCACGACCGGGTGGTCGGTGGTCAGCGCGAACGTCACCCCGGCCCGGTCCAGCAGGCCCGGGTTGGCCAGCGAGCGGTTCCGCACCTCCACCTTCGACCGGCTGGTTAGCAGCGGGCCGAGGACCACCGGGATGCCCTTGGCCGCGATGATGTCGGCCAGCAGGTACGCCTCGGTGCCGTGGTCGATCACCAGCTGGTAGCCGAACTCCTCGGCGATCCGCATCGCGGTGGCGATGTCGTCCGCGCGGTGGCAGTGCTGGCGCCAGGGGATCTCCCGGCGCAGCACCCGGCCGAGCGCCTCCAGCTTCAGATCCCGGCTGACCGGGCCGCGCTCGGCTTCCGGCTTGCGCTGCTCGCCCTCCAGCCGGCTGAGGTAGTTGCCCGCGTCGACCAGGGCGCTGCGGATCACCGCCGCCGTGCCGAGCCGCGTGGACGGCGTCTTGTGCTGCTCGCCGTAGACCCGCTTGGGGTTCTCGCCGAGGGCCGATTTCATCCCGGACGGCTGGCGCAGCACCATCTCGTCCACGGTCCGCCCCCAGCACTTGACCGCGACCGTCTGCCCGCCGATGGGGTTGCCGGAGCCCGGGTTGATGTTCACGGCCAGCACGCCGGCGCTGATCGCGTCGCGGAAGCCAAGGTCGGCCGGGTTGACCGCGTCGAGCGCCCGGACCTGCGCGGTCACCGGGTCGGTCAGCTCGTTGGTGTCCGAGCCGGCCCAGCCTTCGCCTTCCTCGTGCACGCCCACGTGCCCGTGCGCCTCGATGAAGCCGGGCAGGACCCAGCGGCCTGCCGCGACGATGACCCGGGCCCCCGGGGGAACGGCGAGGTCAGTCCCGACTGCGGTGATCCGGCCGCCCTCGGCCAGGACGGTCCCGCCGTCGATCGGATCCCCGGTGACCGGCACCACCCGTCCCCCGACGACCGCCACCGACTCCTCAGCCATCCCAGCCTCCTCCGCCTGCCGGCCCGGTGCGTGTCCCGCCCGGGAACACTCACATTATTCGGCCCCAGTTGACGCAGTGGTTTTCGTTGCGGATAGAAAGCCTGTCACCCATGACCTACGGTCATGGGTGTGGATACGGATGCGCTGCGCTGGTTCCAGCAGGTCGCCGACGGCACCACGGTGACGGAGGTCAGCGAGCTGGAGTCGGTCACCCAGTCGGGGGTGTCGCGGGCGCTGGCCCGGCTGGAGGCGCAGGTGGGCACGCCGCTGCTGCGCCGGCACGGGCGCACGCTGCGGCTGACCCAGGCTGGTGCGGTGTTCAAGCGGCACGTGGACGCGATGCTCCACCAGCTCGACGACGGGATCGCCGCGGTCAGCCAGCTGATCGAGCCGGACACGGGCACCGTCGCGCTCGCCTTCCAGCAGTCGCTGGGCACCTGGCTGGTGCCGGACCTGGTGCGGAGCTTCCGCGCCGCGCACCCGTCCGTCACGTTCCAGCTCACCCAGGTGCACGACGAGGTGCACTCCGCCGCGCTGGACGGGGGCCTGGCCGACCTGGAGATCGGCACCCGGCGGGCGCGCACCGCCGCGCTGCGCACGAGGCTGATCGCGATCGAGCCGCTGCGGCTGGCCGTGCGGCGCGACCACCCGCGGGCCGGGCAGCGCCTCCACCTGGCCGAGGTGTCCGGGGAGCCGTTCGTCAGCCTGCGGCCGACCTCGGCCCTCCGCAAGCTCGGCGACGACCTGTGCCAGCAGGCCGGATTCCGCCCGGCCGTGGTCTTCGAGGGGGACGACCTGTCCACGGTGCGCGGCTTCGTCGCGGCCGGGCTGGGCGTGGCCATCGTCCCCGCGCCGCGGGCGGGCACCCTGGAAGCCGCGGACGGGCCGATCGCCTACTGCGAGATCCTGGATGCCGGGGCGGTCCGTGACCTGACCCTGACCTGGTCCGCCGAACGGCGCCTGCTGCCGGCCGCGGAACTGTTCCGCAGGCACGTGATCCGCAGCGCCAGCGCCGGCCAGGTCCCCGCGCTGTCGGCCTGACCGGATCCGGCTGGTTTGCGGCCCGGGAGCCCGGGTAGCCGTCGAATATGACTGAGTCATATTCGAGGACGGCCAACCTGCTCGGGGCGCTGGCGCTCGCGATGGCGGACCTGATCCGCGAGGCCACCGAGGGCCCTGCGGACGGGCTGGCCGCTTCGGAACCCGCGGCGCTGGTGACGCTGGCGCACTATCCGGGGCAGTCCATCCTCAGCCTGGGCCGGACACTCGGCCTGACCCACTCCGGTGCGGTGCGCCTCGTGGGCCGGATGGAGCAGGCCGGGCTGATCCACCGGGCCGCCGCGGGTCCCGGGCGGACCCTGGCCTTGTCCCTGACCGGGGCCGGCCGGGCGGCCGCGGACCGGGTGCTGGCCCGGCGGCAGGCGGCCGTCGAGGACGTGGTCGGCCGCCTCGACGCCAGTGAGCTGGACGCGGCGGACCGGCTGGCCAGCCGGCTGCTCGCCGGGCTGACCACGGACCGGCGCAGCGCCCGGCGGCTGTGCCGGCTCTGCGCCGAGCCGGTGTGCACCGGCCCGGCGGGGTGCCCCGTCGATCAGGCGGCCGGGGCCTGAGGTGGCGGCGGGCTCCCGGTTCACGGAGATCCTGCGGCAGCGGGGGATGGCGCGGCTGCTGCTGCCTGCCCTGGCCGGGCGCATCCCGGACAGCGTCGCCGCCACCGGCCTCGTCGTCCTGGGACGCTCCGCGACCGGGTCCTACGCCGCGGGCGGTCTGGCCGCCGCGGCGTTCGGCATCGGCACCGCCGTGTCCGCGCCGCTGGCGGGCCGGGCCCTGGACCGCCTCGGCCAGCGCCGGGTACTGCGGTGGCT